>NZ_CP077076.1:1177500-1355000 GCF_019139895.1 Pseudomonas fakonensis
CGATGGCGGCTTGCAGTTCACCCTGCCGGAGCTTGCCAGTGCAGTGGAGGCGCAGGTGCCGCTGATCGTGCTGCTGTGGAACAACCAGGGCTATGAGGAAATCAAGAAGTACATGGTCAACCGGGCCATCGAGCCGGTGGGGGTGGACATCCATACCCCGGACTTCATTGGCGTGGCCCGGGCGCTTGGCGCTGCGGCTGAGGATGTGGGGGATGTGGCGCAGTTGCAGGCGGCGTTGCTGCGCGCGGTGGAGCGGCGGGGGCCGACCTTGATCCAGGTGGATCAGCAGCAGTGGCAAGGCGCAGTGAACGGGTGATGGCTGCTGGCCCTATCGCCGGCAAGCCGGCTCCTACAGGGAGAGGCGCCAGCCTGTAGGAGCCAGCTAGAGGTTAGTTAGCACTGGCCCGCAACCGCGCGACATCGCGAATTGGCGGTGCGCCGTACAACCGGCTGTACTCGCGGCTGAACTGCGACGGGCTTTCATAGCCCACCCGGTAAGCCGCCACCGCCGCCTCCAGCCCGTCGTTGAGCATCAAGCGCCGCGCCTCCTGCAGGCGCAGCTGTTTTTGATACTGCAACGGGCTCATCGAGGTGACCGCCTTGAACCGGTGGTGCAGCGTCGATGTGCTCAGGTTCACCTCCCGTGCCAGGTCCTCGATACGCAGCGGCTGCTGATAATGCCGGTTGAGCCAGGCGATGGCCTGGCATACCCGGTGGGTCTGGCTGTTGGCCAGGGCGATCTCGTACAGGCGGTGGCCCTGCGGCCCGCGCAGCAAGCGGTAGAGGATTTCACGGCGGATCAGCGGGCCGAGCATCGGGATGTCGCGCGGGCTGTCCAGCAGGCGCACCAGCCGCAGCAGGGCATCCAGCAGTTGCGGGTCGCTACGTTCCACATACAGGCCACGGCCGGAGGGCAGGTTGGGCACCAGCATCGGCCCGCTTTCGGCAATCAACTGGCTGATCTCGGCGGCGTCCAGGTCAAGGCGCAGGCCCAGGCTTGGGTGCTCGGGGCTTGCGTCCAGGCGCACGCCGCTGATCGGCAACGTCACCGACACCACCATGTAGTGCAGCGGGTCGTACGCGTATTGCTCGTCGCCCAGGAACAGCGCCTTGCTGCCCTGGGCCAGGATGCACAGCGCCGGCTGCGCCAGGGTGGGCACCGAGCGCACGTTCTCGCGGTAGGCCGACAGGTACAGGTCCTGCACCGCTGACATCGGCCCGTGGGGGCCGCTGGCATGGCGCAGGATCAGCCCGGCCAGTTCCTGGCGCTGAAGTTCGAGCGAGGGTTCAAGGGGCGTGGTCATGGCGGGTTTCCTCGGAAGACCGGGCCAGCATAGGTTTGGGCAATGCCGGGCGCTAGTCGAATGCTGCACCTCGATTGCCTGATCCTGCAACACGGCAGGATCAGGCAATCGGCCGGCAGTAATGGCCTAACGGCCCGCGCGGGCGGGGCCCTAACCTTGGCAGCCTGGTTTTCCCGCTCGCACTGCTTCAAGGAGATCGTTCATGACCCAACAGCAACCGGTCACACACCTGGCTTTCATTCGCGCCAGCAACGGTCGTTCGGCAGAACTCGGCATGCGCCTGCGCGATCTGCTCGAGCCATCGTTGCGCACACCCGGCTGCCTGAGCTTCAGTGTGCAGCGCTCGCAGGTCGATGCCGACCTGTGGCTGCTCAGCGGCAGCTGGAGCGACCAGCAGGCGATGAGCGGCTATTTTGCCTCGCCGACCTTGCAGGCCTTTGGTGAACTGGTACAGGAGCAGTTCGTCAGCAGCCTCGACCTGCACACCTTTGCCTGAGGTGTAGAATGCCGCCCCTCGATCACAAGCGGAGTGCAGCATGGCACGTAGAGAATTCCCCCACTTCGAAGCCGTCTCGGCGATGGTGCCGGTAGAAGGCGGCGGCTACCACGCGGCAATCGCCGTCAAGGCCCTGAACATGGGCGGCGCGCCGCGCTTTCACAAGGTACTGGATGGCCAACTGTTCAAGGGCGCAATTGCCGCCGACGAGGCGGCCTGCGCTGAACTCGAACGCCTGCAGGGCGTGAGCGAAGAAGGCGAACTGATCTTCTGATCAGGCCTGCGGGCGGCCCATCTTGAACAGCTCGCCCAGGGCGAAGTAGTCGGCCGGGCCGCCGCCGCGCAAGATAGGTTCGGCGGCGGCGGTGTCGTAGATACCGTCCTTGAGCAGGTGGTCGGCGATGTGCACGGCCACCACCTCACCCAGGATCAACCAGCTCGGTACCGGCTCCTGGTCGGCGCGGGTCAGCTGGATGATCTGGCTCACCTTGCACTCGAAGCTCACCGGGCTTTCGCCTACCCGCGGCACCTTGACCACGTTCGAGGCGGCCGGGGTCAGGCCGCTGAGTGCGAACTCATCGACCTCTGCGGCCACCGGCGCGCAGCTCTGGTTCATCTGCTCGGCCAGCGGGCGGGTGGCCAGGTTCCAGACGAATTCGCCGGTCTGCTCGATGTTGTTCAGGCTGTCTTTGCGCCCGACGCTGCAGAAACCGATGATTGGCGGTATGTAGTTGAAGGCGTTGAAGAAACTGTACGGCGCCAGGTTCAAGCGGCCTTCGCGGTCGTGGCTGGAGATCCAGCCGATGGGGCGCGGGCCGACGATGGCATTGAACGGGTCGTGGGGCAGGCCGTGGCCTTTGGCGGGTTCGTAGTAGTACATCTGCGCGAGGCCCAGGGGCCATTCCTTTGCGGGGACGAGGCGCTTAGTGTGCCAAGGCTTTGCCTGGCTGGAAATGATCAAGCCCGGCAAAAGCCGGGCTGGTTGCACGCGTTCAGTGATCAGCTGAAGCGGTGGGCGTTGGTGCGCTCGAAGCCGTTTTCGGCGAAGCGCTGGCCGTTGGTGCGGTCGAAGCCGTCTTCGGCGAAGCGTTGGCCGTTGGTGCGGTCGAAGCCGTCTTCGGCGAAGCGTTGGCCGTTGGTGCGGTCGAAGCCATCTTCGGCGAAGCGTTGTGCGTTGGTGTGGTCGAAACCGTCTTCTGCGTAGGTGGCCGACTGGCTCTGTACGGCGGCGAAGTTGTGGCCGTTGGTGCGGTTGAAACCGTCTTCGGCAAAGGCACCAGTGGCCAGGACGGAGAGGGCGAGAGTGAGGATCAGTTTGTTTTTCATGGTGGTTGCTCCGAGGGTTTCGTTGGGGTTGTTTGTTTCTATGGGTTCAATGCTACGCCGATTAATTTGATTAAAAAGCGCAAAAAATAACGCTTAAAAATCTATTTTATCGATGTGTTTGGGCGTGTCTTGCCCCTGTAGGAGCCGGCTTGCCGGCGATAGGGCCATCAGCCTTTACCTTATGTTTGCAAGCCCGGCCCCATCGCCGGCAAGCCGGCTCCTACAGGGGGCCATCGTTTGGCACAGAATGGGCGCGGTAAATTAATCGGCCGTTAAGCCCCAACGCATTTTTCATCCCCGCCCAACCAATTTTTCAGCCCCCGCTCTGCACCATCGCCGCACCCAACCCCTGGAGCGGCACAACAATGAACAAACTCCCGCAAATCACCCTGGCCTTCTGGGTCATGAAGATCTGCGCCACCACCCTCGGCGAGACCGCAGGCGACCTGCTGTCGATGACCCTGAACATCGGCTACGCCATGAGCTCGCTGTTGCTGATCAGCGTGTTCCTGGTGACGCTGGTCACCCAGCTTTACTCGCGCCGCTACCACCCCGTGCTGTACTGGCTGGTGATCCTCTCCACCAGCACCGCCGGTACCACCATGTCCGACTTCATGGACCGTACCCTGGGCCTGGGCTACGCCGCCGGCTCCGCGCTGCTGATCGGCATCCTGCTGTTGACCTTCGCCCTGTGGCGCCTGAGCGGCAACCCGCTGGACGTCACGCGTATCCGCAACCGCAGTGGCGAGCTGTTCTACTGGGTGGCGATCCTGTTCTCCAACACCCTCGGCACCGCCCTTGGCGACTACCTGGCCGACGATTCCGGCCTCGGCTTTGCCGGCGGCGCACTGCTGATCGGTTCGGCCATTGCTGTGGTAGCTGCGGCCCGCTACTGGACGCGGATCTCCGGCGTGGTGCTGTTCTGGATTGCCTTTGTGCTGACCCGGCCGTTCGGTGCGACCCTGGGCGATGTGCTGACCAAGACCCACGAGAAGGGCGGGCTGGACTTCGGCACCATCGGTTCATCGGCGGTGCTGGGCGGGGTGCTGCTGGTGCTGGTGCTGATGGCGACCTATTACCAGCAGCGTGAGCCGGTGCGGGTGCTCGAACGCTCGTAAGGCTCAGGCCGGCTGGATGGCATAGCGGGTACTGCGCCCGCCGCCAGGCAGGCGCAGCAGGCAACCTTTGGCCAGCAGGTCGGCCAGGTGGCGAGTGGCCGTGGCTTTGGAGACCTTGGCCACGGCCTGGTACTGGCTGGCGCTGATGCCATCCTCGAAGCCTTTCGGGCCACCGTCGAGCAGGCGGTTGAGCACCTTGGCCTGCTCGGGCGTCAGGCCGTCATCCCGGTGTGTCTGCCAGAAGCGCGCCTTGGCCAACACCCGATCGATACGTAGCAGGGCCTGTTCGAGGCTGTGCAGCAGTGTCAGCAGAAACCACGCAAGCCACTCGGTGATGTCCAGGCCGCCTTTCTGGCTACGCTCCAGCACCTCGTAGTAGCCGGCGCGATCATCCAGGATGCTGGCCGACATGGCGTAGAAACGAATGGCCTGTTGTTCGCCCTGAGCGAGGGCCAGGTCGGTGAGCGCCCGGGTCAGGCGGCCGTTGCCATCGGCAAACGGGTGCAGGGTGACGAACCAGAAATGGGCGATGCCTGCGCGCAGCAACGGGTCTAGCTGGTTGTCGCCGCGGCTGGCCTCGAACCATTCAAGAAAGTCTTGCAGTTGTGTTTCCAGGCCTGCCCGTGGCGGTGCCTCGAAATGTACCCGAGGTTTGTCCGTACGCCCGGAAACCACCTGCATTGGTGCCTCGTCGCGCAACTCGCCTACCGGTAGCGTCTGGCCAAGCAGGTTGGGATCTTCGGGGAACAGCCAGTGATGCCAAGTGAACAGGCGTTGTAGACCCAGCGGGCGGTCGTAACCCCCAGTGGCGTCCAGCATCAGCTCGGCCAGGCCTTCGCTGCGTGCACTGGTTGGGCCGGGCTCATTGATGCCCAGACGGCGGGCCAGCGACGAGCGCACCGACTCGACATTCAGCCGTTCACCCTCGATGGCCGAGGATGTGACAATGTTCTGCAGCAGTGTATCGAGGATATCGTCACCGGCATCGATGGCCGCTACGGCCCCTGTTCTGCCCAGCAGTTGGCCCTGCGTTTCAACGCAGTCGCGCAGCAGCGCCGCCAGGTGCTGGTCGTTCCAGTGGAACCTTGGCCAGTCGGCCTGCTGCCAGATCCAAAAAGGTACGGTTGAGTCCATGAGCCGAATAATAGCGCTATTCGGCTCATAAAGTGAGCCGAATAAACCCATTATTCGGCTCACACCCACAAAAAAGGGGCGCCCCGCCAAGCGGAGCGCCCCTTTTCGGTGTTGCCGCGTAGCGATCAGTCAGTGGTGATGCGCGAGTGCTGCTTGGTGTCCTTCATGGTCACATACACCAGCAGCGAACAGGCGATGCAGGCGGTGACGTACCAGTAGAAGCCGCTTTCCATGCCGGCGCTCTTGAACCACAGGGCCACGTACTCGGCGGTGCCGCCGAAGATCGACACGGTCAGCGCGTATGGCAGGCCCACGCCCAGGGCGCGGATCTCGGTGGGGAACAGCTCGGCTTTCACCACGGCGTTGATCGAGGTGTAACCGCTGACGATGATCAGCGCCGCCATGATCAGGAAGAACGCACCCCACCAGGTCTGGATGGTGTGCAGGGTGCTGAGGATCGGCACGGTGAACAGGGTGCCCAATACGCCGAAGGCGATCAGGATCGGGCGCCGGCCGATCTTGTCGGACAGCCCGCCGATCACTGGCTGCAGGCACATGAACAGGAACAAGGTGGCAGCCGAGATGGTGGTCGAGTCACCGATGCTCATGCCCACCGTGTTCACCAGGTACTTCTGCATGTAGGTGGTGTAGGTGTAGAAGGCCAGGGTACCGCCCATGGTCAGGCCGACCACGGTCAGCAGCTCTTTGGGGTGGCGCATCAGGGTGCGCATCAGGCTTTCTTTGGACTTCTCTTTCTTGGTGAACGAGGCGGTTTCTTCCATGCCACGGCGCAGGTACAGCGCAACCACCGCGCACAGCGCGCCGATCACGAACGGCACACGCCAGCCCCAGGCATACAGCTCTTCGGTGGTCAGGGTGTTCTGCAGGATGATCAGCACCGCCAGGGCGATGAGCTGGCCGGAGATCAGGGTGACGTACTGGAAGCTGGAGAAGAAGCCACGGCGCTCCTTGCTGGCCATCTCGCTGAGGTAGGTGGCCGAGGTGCCGTACTCGCCGCCCACTGACAGGCCCTGCATCAGGCGGGCGATGACCAGCAGTACCGGCGCGGCGACGCCGATGGTTTCATAGCCTGGGGTCAGGGCGATGACCAGCGAGCCTGCGCACATCAGCAGTACCGAGGCCATCAGCGCGGCCTTACGGCCCTTGCGGTCGGCGTAAAGGCCCATCAGCCAGCCACCGATCGGGCGCATGAGGAAGCCCACGGCGAAGATTGCGGCGGTGTTGAGCAGTTGTGCGGTGGTGTCGCCAGCAGGGAAGAAGGCCTTGGCGAAGTACAGGGAGAATGCGGCGTAGACGTACCAGTCGTACCATTCGACCATGTTGCCGATGGAACCACTGAAGATCGACTTGAGGCGGCTGGCGGTGGATTTTTCTGCGGCGGGCGCGGCGGCCGCCCCGGTGGGCAGGGTGCTGGCGTTATCCATCAGGGATACCTTCTCGTTGTTGTTGTGGAGCGCGCGTCGGGGCGCGGCTTGAGAAGGGTTTTGCAGAAGCTGTGCCAAATGGGTGCGGGGTGATTCAAATGAGTGCGTGGCCGGCAAGCCGGCCCCTGCCGGGGCCTTGTGTAGCCTGGGTTACGCGTTCCTCTGTAGAAGCCGGCTTGCCGGCGATGGGCTGCAAAGCAGGCCCAACAATTTCGCGGTCAGTAAGCGACTTTCCGCTTATTTGCTAAAAACAGTAGGCGGAAATCCGCTTATTCAGCCTTCGAGAAAATCCTCACGCACCAGCCCGTGCCGCTGCATCTTCTCATTCAGCGTACGCCTGGGCAGTTGCAGCGCTTCCATTACCCCCTTGATCTCGCCCTTGTGCTGGCGCAGGGCGGCGCGCAGGCATTGCGCCTCGAACGCTTCTACCTGGTCGCTCAGCGATTGCCCTTCGGCCGTTGGCGCCAGGTTCGGCGAGCCCAGCCCCAGGGCATGGCGCTCGGCAGCGTTGGCCAGCTCGCGCACGTTGCCAGGCCAGTCGTGGGCCAGCAGTTGCGCCAGTTGTGCGCCGCTCGGCGCCGGTGCGCTGCGCCCCAGGCGTTCGCCGCAAGCGCGGGCGAAGTACTCGAACAGCAACGGGATATCCTCGCGCCGCTCACGCAGCGGTGCCAGGCGCAGTTCGGCGACGTTCAGGCGATAGGCCAAGTCTTCGCGAAAACGCCCGGCGCGGGCTTCTTCGAGCAGGTCAGGCTTGGTCGCGGCGATGATCCGCAGATCCACCTCGATGCTCTGGTTGGCACCCAGGCGCTCCAGCTTGTGCTCCTGGATCACCCGTAGCAGTTTGGCCTGCTGAGCCAGCGGCATGCTCTCGATCTCGTCGAGAAACAGCGTACCGCCGTTGGCGTACTCCAGCTTGCCGATGCGCTTGCCCTGGGCGCCGGTGAAGGCGCCGCTCTCGTGGCCGAACAGCTCGGCTTCGAACAATGCTTCAGGTATGGCGGCACAGTTGAGGGCGACGAACGGCTTGCCGGCGCGCGGGCCGAAATCGTGCAGGCAACGGGCCACACGCTCCTTGCCGCTACCGGTTTCGCCGCGTATCAGCACGTTGACCGGCAGGCCGGCCAGGTCCAGCACCTGCCGGCGCAGTTGCTGCAGGCCCTGGGACATGCCGAGCAGCGTGCCTTCGAGCTGCGCCTTCAAGTCGGCCTGCTCATGTAGGCGGCGGTTTTCCAGCACCAGCTGGCGCTTTTCCAGGGCGCGGCCGAGGCTGCTCATCAGGTGCTGCGGGGTGAAGGGTTTTTCGAGGAAGTCGTAGGCGCCGTTGCGCATGGCTTCCACCGCCATGGGCACGTCGCCGTGGCCGGTCAGCAGAATCACCGGCAGGCCCGGGTCTTGCTGCTGCAGGCGCTCGAGCAGTTGCATGCCCGACAGCCCCGCCATGCGCACATCGCTGAGGATCACCCCGGGGAAGTTGTCCGGCAGCTGCGCCAGGCACTCTTCGGCGCGGGCGAACAGCTGTACGCTGAAGCCGGACAGGCTCAGCCATTGCTCCACTGCAGTGCGGATACTGGCTTCGTCATCGACGACGATCACTGAATTCAACATACAGGCTCCAGGTCGCGGGGCAGGGTGAGGCTGAAGCGGGCGCCGCCGGGCAGGTTCTCGACCAGCAACGCGCCGCCGGCATCGGCAACGATGCCGTAGGAGATCGCCAGGCCCAGGCCCAGCCCTTCCCCCACAGGCTTGGTGGTGAAGAACGGGTCGAACACTTTGGCGAGGTGGGCGTCGTCTATGCCGCCGCCGGAGTCCAGCACGCTCAGGCGCCAGTGCCCGCCGTCGGCCTCGATGCGGATCTCCAGGCGTTTGTAGCGCTTGTCGAGCATGGCGTCGAGGGCGTTGCGCAACAGGTTGATCAGCACCTGTTCCAGGCGGATGGCATCGCCGCGTACCCAGGCCGGGCGGGCCAGGTACAGGGCCACCTCGACCTCCTCGCTGCGGATGCGCGCCTCCAGCAGGTGCAACGCCTGGTCCACCACGGTGGCCAGGTCCAGGCGCTCGCGCAGCCCGCCCGGGCTGTTGCGGGCGAAGGTCTTGAGGTGGCCGGTGAGTGCGGCCATGCGCGTGAGCATCTGCTCCAGCGGCTCCAGGGCCTGGCGTGCCTGCTCGTGGCGGCCATGGTCGAGCAGCAGGCGCAGGGTTTCCAGCTGCATGCGCTGGGTGGTCAGCGGCTGGTTGATCTCGTGGGCCAGTGCTGCCGACATCTGCCCCAGGGCGGCCAGCTTGGCCGATTGCACCAGGCCTTCCTGGGCGGTGCGCAGCTCGCGGGTGCGCTCCTCGACCTGGCGCTTGAGCTCTTCGCGGCTGCGCTGGCGCAGGCGGGCCAGGCGCAGGCGCTGGCTGACGAACAATACCGCGAACACCAGGCTCAGCCACACTGCGGCGGCGCCTAGCGCTGCATTGCGCCCGTCCTCGGCTACCTGCGGCTTGCGCAGCAGGTGCAAGGTCCAGCCTTCGGCCTCCAGCGGCAGGCTCTCCCACAGGTATTCTGCCGGGCCGTCGGGGGCCTGCACCCGGGTCAGGTGGCTGTTGTCGGCAAAGCGGGTCATCACCTGGCGTTGCAGGGGCACCAGCAGCTGCTTGTCGTACTGGCGGGTTTCGGCAAGCTCGGCGCGGTCGGCGGGGCTCAGCGGTTGCAGTTCGCGGTAGCGCCAGCCTTCCTGGTTGGCGATGAAGGTGATGCCGCGGGCATCGCTGACCAGCAAGATATCGCTGCCCTGGCGCCATTCGCGCTCAAGCTCCGGGAACTCCAGCTTGACCACCATGGCGCCGAGAAAGCGCCCGTGCTCGTCATTCACCGCGCTGGACAAAAAGTAGCCCGGCACGCCGCTGGTCACGCCGACGGCGTAGAAGCGCCCGCTGCCCTGGCTGCGGGTTTGCTTGAAATAGGGCCGGAAGCCGTAATTGGAACCGACGTAGGTGGTGGGTAGGCGCCAGTTGCTGGCGGCGATGGCAAGGCCGGTGCGGTCGAGCAGTTCCAGGGTGTCGGAGTTGGCCGCGCCGTTGATGCGTTCGAGCTTGCGGTTCAGGGTGTCCTGCACCTGCTCGGTGACCGGGCCGCGCAGGGCTTCGATCAGCTCCGGGTCCAGCGCCAGCACGGCGGGCAGGGCGCGGTAGCGTTCGATCAGTGTGTGCAGGGCGGTGGCGTACAGGCCCAGTTGCTGGTTGGCCCGGCGTGCGTCCAACTGCATCGATTCGCGCTTGGCCTGGTGCATGGCCCAGCCGGCACTGAGCACGGTACCGACCACGATCAGCAGGATGATCAGGCCCAGGCGCAGGGCGCGAAAGGATGAGGGCATGGGGAGGGTCCTGGAACTTTGGTGGCAGTGCTGGCCCTATCGCAGGCAAGCCTGCTCCTACAGGGGGCTTGCATTGCCTGTAGGAGCGGGCTTGCCCGCGATAGGGCCAGAGCAGGTGTTACAGCAGTTCGAAGCTTTGCTGCTGCACATCCTGCGAGTCGAGACCGACCTGGATATTGAACTGCCCAGGCTCGGCCACGTGCTGCAGCTGGCTATTGTAGAACTTCAGGTCCTGCTCGCTGATGTCGAAGGTCAAGGTGCGCGCTTCGCCGGCCTTGAGCAGCAGCTTCTGGAAGTTCTTCAGCTCTTTCACCGGGCGGCTCATCGAGGCGCTTTGATCTTGCACGTACAGTTGCACCACGGTCTCGCCGTCACGCTTGCCGGTGTTTTTCACCGTCACCTTGGCTTGCAAGGTGCCGCCGCGCTTGAGCTCTTTTTGCGAAAGCTTGAGCCCCGACAGTTCGAATTTTGTGTAGCTCAGGCCATAGCCGAACGGGTACAGCGGGCCGTTGGGCTCCTCGAAGTATTGCGAGGTGTAGTTGCCTGGCTTGCCCGGGGTGAACGGGCGGCCGATGCGCATGTGGTTGTAGTACATCGGGATCTGCCCCACCGAACGCGGGAAGGTGATCGCCAGGCGCCCGGACGGGTTGTAGTCGCCGAACAGCACGTCGGCGATGGCGTTGCCGCCTTCGGTGCCGCTGAACCAGGTTTCCAGCAGGGCATCGGCCTGTTCACGCTCCCAGCCGATCGACAGCGGGCGGCCGTTCATCAGCACCAGCACCAGCGGTTTGCCGGTGGCTTTCAACGCCTTGATCAGGTCGCGCTGCACCGCCGGGACTTCCAGGGTGGTGCGGCTGGAGGACTCGTGGGACATGCCGCGGGATTCACCGACTACGGCCACCACCACATCCGACTGCTGGGCGGCCTTGACCGCTTCGTCGATCAGCACGCTGGCCGGGCGCGGGTCGTTGATGATCTCGGGGGCGGCGAAGTTGAGGAAGTTCAGGTAGTCGAACATCGCCTTGTCGCCGGTGACGTTCGAGCCCTTGGCGTAGAGCACCTTGGCCTTGCCGGCCAGGGCCTGGGCCAGGCCTTCGCGCACGGTCACCGAGTGTTCCGGGCGACCGTCGGCGGCCCAGCTGCCCATCATGTCGATGGGCGCGTCGGCCAGCGGGCCGACCAGGGCGATGGTGCCGGCCTTTTTCAGCGGCAGGGTGTCGTTGCGGTTTTCCAGCAGTACCAGGCTGCGGCGCGCCACGTCACGGGCGGCGTCGCGGTGCAGGCGGTCGTTGCCGTAGTAGTCGGCAAGGTCGGTCTCGGCTTTGCCGATGCGCACGTACGGGTCTTTGAACAGGCCCATGTCGTACTTGGCACCGAGCACCTCGCGCACCGCCTGGTCCAGTTCGGCCTGGCTCACTTCGCCGGACTTCAGCAGCCCTGGCAGTTCTTCGCCGTACAGAGTGTCGTTCATGCTCATGTCGATGCCGGCCTTGATCGCCAGCTTGGCTGCTTCGCGGCCGTCACGGGCCACGCCGTGGCGGATCAGTTCCTGGATGGCACCATGGTCGCTGATGGTCACGCCCTTGAAGCCCCACTCCTTGCGCAGCAGGTCGTTCATCAGCCAGGTGTTGGAGGTGGCCGGCACGCCGTTGATCGAGTTCAGCGCCACCATCACCCCGCCGGCACCGGCGTCGAGCGCGGCGCGGTAGGGCGGCAGGTAGTCGTTGTACATTTTCACCGGGCTCATATCGACCGTGTTGTAGTCGCGCCCGCCTTCCACCGCACCGTACAGGGCGAAGTGCTTGACGATGGCCATGATGCTGTCGGGGTTGGCGGGGCTCGAGCCCTGGAACGAGCGCACCATCACCTGGCCGATCTTCGAGGTCAGGTAGGTGTCTTCGCCGAAGCCTTCGCTGGTACGGCCCCAGCGTGGGTCGCGGGCGATGTCGACCATCGGTGCGAAGGTCATGTCCAGGGCGTCGGCCGAGGCTTCGATGGCCGAGGTGCGGCCAACCTTGGCGATGGCGTCCATGTCCCAGGTGGCGGCCAGGCCCAGGCTGATGGGGAAGATGGTGCGCTCACCGTGGATGGTGTCGTAGGCGAAGAACATCGGGATCTTCAGGCGGCTGCGCATGGCGGCGTCCTGCATCGGCCGGTTCTCGGGGGCTGTGCGCGAGTTGAAGGTGCCGCCGATACGCCCGGCGGCGATTTCTTCACGGATCTTTTCGCGGGGCATCTCGGGGCCGATGCTGATCAGGCGCAACTGGCCGATTTTCTCGGCTTCGGTCATCTGTCCGAGCAAATGGTCGATGAACACCTGCTTGTCCTGCAGGGGCGGGGCGGTGGGGGCGGCAAGGGCCGCCTGGCTGGCAAGGCCCATGGCCAGGCCCAGCAAAGACAGTTTCATCGTCGATTCCGTTATAGAGGCCTTGCCGTACCCACGGTGATACGTGCGTGGCCGAAGTTGTTCAGGCGGCTGTTTGTTGTTCAGCGCCCCCGGCGTCCGTTGTGCGCGGGCGGTGCTGTTTCGAACCTGTGGCAGCCGGCGATTATGCCTTATATATGCGCCCTGATGAGATACACTCTCGCCAGCCCGATGCCGGGATAACAACGATAAGAACGCTCAAGAGACGATGGCATGACCGAATACGAACAGCGCCAGATCGCCGAGGCGATAGCCCGCGCCGAGCGGCGCACCGACGCGGAACTGGTCACGGTGCTGGCCCGCCGCGCCGACGACTACCCTTATTTGCCCCTGATATGGGCCGCGCTGCTGGCGCTGGCGATCCCGCTGCTGCTGCACCGCTGGCAGGGCGGCATCGGCCTCAACGGCCTGATGCTGGCGCAGATGCTCACTTTCGTTGCCCTGTGTCTGCTGCTGCGCCACCCGCGGATTGCCGCCTGGCTGGTGCCGGCGGTCCTGCGCCGGCGGCGCGCCTCGGGCCTGGCCCGCCAGCAGTTTCTCGAGCTCAACCTGCAGCGCACGGCCGGCGCCACTGGCGTGCTGATTTTCGTCAGTGAAGCCGAACGGCATGTGGAAATCCTGGTCGATGAGGGTATCGCCCGGCACCTGCCGCCGCGTGCCCGCGAGCAAATCGTCGCGCGCTTTACCGAGCAGGTGTGCCAGGGCCATACGCTGCAGGGCTTCGTCGAGTGTATCGAGGCCTGTGGCGAGCTGCTCAGCGAGCATGTGCCGCCCACCCATGCGCGCAACGAGCTGCCCAACCGGCTGGTGATTCTCGACTGAGCCGCACCTGTCGCGAAAGCCTTCGCGCTGGGGCGGCAGCCACGTAGAATGCGCGGCATTGCGCACCGCGCCCCCCGCATTCCGAGGCACCTGTTCCCCATGTCTTCCGCCATTTCCTCCGCCGCGCCCGATGCGCGTGACCAGTTCCTGAGCCTGCTGGCCGACGCCCTGGGCGACGCCAGCCTGGGCAAGCTGGTGCTGGCCCGGCATGTTGGCAGCGATGCCAGCCTGCAACGGATCATCGCCAAGCCGGTGCAGATCAAGGGCGAGGCCTGCCTGCAACTGGTCTACCGCCACCAGACCCGCGACATCACCCGCAACCTGCCTCTGGCCGAAGTCGAGGCGTTCGTGGCGGCGCAACTGCCGGAGCATTTTCGCAACGCGCACCTGTTCACCGCCGCAGGTGAAGTGCAACTGGCCTTCAGCAAGAAGGGCAAGCCGATGCTGCAGCGCCACCTGGCGCAACAGGCCCCGCGCGAGTTGGCCGCAGCCGGGCATGACCGCGAGAAAAAGCGCTACCTGGAACTGAGCCGGCCATTTTTGCGCGACCTGGGCGTGACCGATGCGCAAGGTGCGCTGATCCCGTCGATGTCGCGCAAGTGGAAGCAGATCAACAAGTTCATCGAGGTTTTCGACCACGCCCTGGCCGGTGCGCCGTTGGCGTCGGAGCAACTGTTGCGGGTCGCCGACTTCGGCTCGGGCAAGGGATACCTGACCTTCGCCATGCACGATTACCTGCGCAACAGCCTGGGCCGTGAGGCCCAGGTGACTGGCGTTGAGCTGCGCCCGGAAATGGTCGAGCTGTGCAACGGCGCCGCTGCGCGCCTGGAACACCCGGGCCTGGTATTCGAGTGCGGCGACGTGCGCAGTGTGGTGCCCGAGGCCATCGAAGTGATGATCGCCCTGCATGCCTGCGACGTGGCCACCGACTACGCCATCCACACCGGCATCCGCTGCAACGCGGCGATCATCATGTGCTCGCCGTGCTGCCACAAGCAGATCCGCCCGCAACTGCACAGCCCTGGGCTGCTGCAACCGATGCTGCAGTACGGGTTGCACCTGGGCCAGCAGGCCGAGATGCTCACCGACAGCCTGCGTGCGCTGTACCTGGAGGCCTGTGGTTATGAAACCAAGGTGTTCGAGTTCATCTCGTTGGAGCACACCAACAAGAACAAGATGATTTTGGCGGTGAAGCGGCGGCAGGTGCAGGACAACAGCGCACTGCTCGGCAAGATTGCCGAGCTGAAGGCGTTTTATGGGGTGCAGGAGCATTGCCTGGAAGCGTTGCTGCGCGATGATGGGTTGATTGCTGGCTGAAACCCGCCCCTTGTCCGCAGGGGCTTTCCGGGTTTGAGCGCGAATTTTCCGAAGCTGTTGGTGCCGGGGAAACCCTGCCCTCAATGGGCCTAGGCTGGTTCTGGATGATGCCTGTCGGCGTTTTTGGTTGTCACTTGACAACCTTTTTTCCATGACCATACTGGCGCTCATTCGATGGCCCGCCCCATCCACCCGAACAAGGAAGTCGAAAGCGCCCTCAGGCACGCCGAAGTGCTGGGTTGGCACGTCGTGGCAGGGGGAGGCCATTGCTGGGGGCGCATCTATTGCCCCAACAATGATCGTGAATGTCGCTGCGGCGAGTTCTGCATCACCAGTGTGTGGTGCACGCCGCGCAATCCCGGCACGTTCGCCCGCCAATTGCGCCGGGTTGTGGACAACTGCACATCGGGCCGCGGTCACGCCAATCAACCAGCGGAGCAGCCGTGATGGAATACGAGTTCACCCTCAAGTACCAACTCGCCGACGACGAAGCACCTGAAACCCTGGTGGAGCGCCTGGGCGCTGCAGGTTGTGATGATGCGGTTGTCGGTACCGGCCAGCCAGGCCGCCTGGCGCTGGCCTTTGCCCGGGAGGCCGATAGCGCCTTGGCGGCACTGCAGAGTGCGCTGGATGACGTGCGCAAGGTTCTGCCCCAGGCGCAGTTGATCGAGGCCACCCCCGACCTGGTGGGTTTGACCGACGTGGCGCAACGGGTGGGCGTCACCCGGCAGAACATGCGCAAGCTGATGCTGACCCACTACCGCAGTTTTCCCGCGCCAGTGCATGACGGTGGCACGGCGCTCTGGCACCTTGCCGACGTACTGGCCTGGATGCAGGCGCGTGGAGGTTACCCTGTGGAGCAACCGGTACTCGAGCTGGCTTCGGCCGCCATGCGCGTGAATATTTTCAGCGCTTACGAGCGCCTTGTGCAGTAACGCCAACCAGCAGCTTCAATGACGCGCCGCAGGTACTTCGATCGCCAGTTGCGCGGCACCCAACGGGTGCGTGCTGGCATCGAAAAAGTACAGCGCGGTCCCTTCGAGGTCGCCAAACCTGTCAACGAAATGCTGCTTCTGGTTGATCACCGACGCGTCGCTCAATGGCCGGATGGCAATGACGATGTGTGCAGGCCGCGCTTGACGGATTGCCTCGACCAAGTGCTGGTCGCTGCTGTCCAGGTGCTGGCCGAACAGGCACAACCCTTCACGTTCGCGAGCCAGTTCGCCCAGGCACCAGGACAGGTAGTCCGAGTGGCGGATGGCGCCCAGCTTTTCGTCGCTGCGGCCTTCGTTGACGAACAGCGGCACCTCGCCGGGAATGTTTACCGCAAAGCCGTCGAACAGCTCGGCAGCATCGGCGCTGCGCTGGCGCGTGGTGCCGTCAGGTAGCTTGAGCAAGTGCAGGCCGCCGTGCAGGTGCAGGACCCGGGTGCCGCTGGTGCGGCTGCGGCGAATGTCGAAGAAACCCTGTTCATCGAACTGCTCGGCAAAGCCTTGCGGCGCCTGCTGCACGGCCCAGGGCAGGAGCAGGTCGTAGTTGCTGGTATAGACACTGCGGTAGCCGCGCAGGGCCTGGTTGATGGTGGCCAGCGTCGCTGCCGGCATCAGCGCCCAGGGCAGGTGCACGGTGCGCACGGCGTGAATCAGCGCTTCCTTGATCGAGTAGTAGCGGTTCAGCGGTGCGGTGGAGCTGATCGCCAGGGCGGCGTTGGCCCGCACTGTGTGATTGAGGGTACTGAGTACCGGCTCGAACAGCTCTGTGCCCAGCGACTTGAACAGTGCCTGGTCGCTGACGGCCAGGCCCTTCTTGCGCCCGGCCCGTTGGGCCTCTTCATACAGCGAGAAATAGCCGAACGGCTTCCACAGTGCGCGGCTGGCGCCGTTGCCCAGCAACAGGGCGCTGCTTGGGTGGCGCTGGTTGAGGTCGGCCCAGGCGGGCAGGTGGGCGTCGAGGGCAGGCATCGGCAGGTCCGTTGGCATGGCGGAAAACGCGGGGACTTTAGCATGTCATGGGCAGTGTGCGAGGGTATGGGGGCGGCAGATCAATGTAGGGTCAACGGGGTTGTATTGCCTGTACCGGCCTCATCGCCGGCAAGCCGGCTTCTATAGGCTCAGCATTGGCCTGAAAGTGATGCGTTCCAACCGGACGAAAGAGGACTTCGCCCATGCACAATCGCTTCATGCAATCACTCACCCTCACCTTGTTGCTGGCGGCCACCACGGCTTCGGCCAGCGATGGCAAGGCCCTGGCCGATGCCCAAGGTATCCCGTACCCGGCCGTGATCGCTCACCGTGGCGCTTCGTTCGACGCCCCCGAATCCACTACCCCGGCCTACCTGCTGGCCCGCGAGCAGGGTGCCGACTACCTGGAGATGGACCTGCAACGCACCCGCGACGGCGTGCTGGTGGTGGTGCACGATGATGTGCTGGCGCGCACCAGTGATGTGGCCGAGCGCTTCCCCGAGCGCGCTGCCAGCCCGGTCAGCGCCTTCAGCCTGGCCGAGCTCAAGTCGCTGGACGCCGGTAGCTGGTTCAACAAGGCCTACCCCGAGCGTGCCCGGGCTTCGTTCAAAGGGCTGCGCATCCTCACCCTCGACGAGGTGATCGACATCGCCGAGGCCAACCCCGAGCGCCATCCGGGCCTGTACATCGAGACCAAGCAGCCCGCGCAGTTTCCCGGCATCGAAAACGACCTGAAGGCGCGCCTCGATGCCCGCGGCTGGCTCGAAAAACCCGGGCGTGTGGTGCTGCAGACCTTCGACCGCAACAGCCTGGCACTGCTGCACCAGGCCATGCCGCAGACCCCGAAGATTCTCCTGCTGTGGGTGGCCAAGGGCAGTATCGAGCCGGCTTCCGGGCAGAATTTCGCCGAGTCCGGCGAAAGCGACAAGGCAGCGTTCTACGCCCGTCAGCAGCCAAAAGACCACAGCGAATTCGAACGTTGGCTGGATTACGCCAAGGCCGGCGGTGCGATTGGCACCGGCCCTTCGGCCATGCGTAGCGGGCTTGGCGAGCAAAGCTACGCCGACCTGATCCAGCCCTGGATGAACCAGGCCAGCCATCAGCGCGGGCTGTTGGTGCACGTGTATACCCTTGATGACCCTGCAGACTTCGACAAGGCGCTCAAGGCCGGGGTGGACGGGGTGTTCAGCAATCGCCCCGGGGCTTTCATGCGCTTTCTCGGGCGTACCCCGGGCGGTGAGGGGCAGTTGCTGCGCCAGCTAGGTTACTAGCCAGCTCAGGGTGTCCCTGATGGCGCATAACGCCAGATGCTGGCAGAGTGCCTGCCCCTTGCGCGCCCGCGCCGGGGGCATGTCACAAGGAGTCAGTGTGAAAATCAGGATCATGGCTGTGCTTGCCAGCAGCCTCTTGCTCGCCCAGTGGGCCCACGCCCAGGACATCTCCACGCTCTACCAGGACTACCAAGACAAGGGCCGTTCTACCTTGAGCATGGATGAGCTGAACAAGCCGGTGCGCTTCGACGCAGTGGCACTGGGTGTCAGCAGCAGCTTGAACGGCACGCCGGTGCTGGCGGCTGGCAACGACGACGGCTATGAACTGGCCCGCCTGATCGGTGCCGACCAGGCCCAGGTGGCACTGATGAAAGGCATGCGCACGGGGCAGAAAATCGCTGCCGAGTGCGTGCTGCAGTTCACCTCCGGCAGTGATTTTCTCGCCTTCAACCAATGCACATTCAACTGAACAAGGATGTTTCCATGAAAACTTCGCTTCGCCTCATCGCCCTGGCCGGCAGCCTGGCCGCCTGCTCCGTTTCGGCCGCCGAGGCCGATCAGGTTGCGCTGCTGACCAGCCTGGTCAAGTGCCAGGCCAGTTCGCAACAGGTGGCGCAGTTCAACAAGATGCTCGATGACGAGCAACTGACCCTGACCAAGGACGAAGCCCACAGCCCTTGGGGCGGTGCGGCCTGGCAGGTGAGCCCGGCGCTGAGCATCAACGGCGTTACCTCGGCCACCGTGGTGATGACTGACCGCTTCAGCTTCTTCCTGCAATCGGCCACCACCACCCCGCAGGCCGACGCGGCCAAGCTGGCCAGCAGCCTCAAGCTGGAAAAGACCCTCGATACCGACGGCTACGTCGACTACCAGCGCAAGCTCGACGGCAAGGGCGCGCTGCGGGTGGTGTCCACTGAAGACAAAGATCGCGATCTGTACGTCGGCTGCAGCTACCCGCAGGGCTGAGGCCGGAAAGAAAGGCCCGGGGTTGCCCGTAATGCTGTTCACTTAGAATTGCCGAGGCCGCTTTGCGGCCCATCTCGACCGGACGGCGCCCCGGCAAGGCCGCTTCCCACAGGTACTGCGCATGGCTTGGTAATTCAGCCTTGCTCAGTACCTGTGGGAAGCGGCCTTGTGTCGCGATGGGCTGCGAAGCAGCCCCAACCCAGGCAACGCCTCTCTTAAGTGAACAGCATTACGGGGTTGCCCGGGCCATTTGCCAACGCGTGGGTGAAGAAAGACCAGATGCAGCCCAGGTCAGTGCGAAAGCGCCTTGAGCACGTGGTCTGGATCGTTATGGATGGCCCGCAGCAACGCCTTGGCAGGGCCGGCAGGTTCGCGGCGCCCTTGTTCCCAGTTACGCAGCGTGGCCACCTGTACGTCGATCATTTCGGCGAAACGCACCTGGGACAGGCCTGTGGCTTTGCGGATATCCCTGACCTGCAGGGCATCCACCACAAACTGCCGGGATGGCTGACGTTTGCCTTGGATGGTTTCATCCATTTCTACAACGCTATCCATCAACTCATCGAAGAAACGGCTCATGGGCGCCTCCAGTTCTTGATCACATTCCCCAGTGCCTTGCTTGGTTCTCGGAATGAGTTGACCTGCTGCGGCAGGAGGAATGGCCAGCCTACCCACAATCCAGTGAGTGTCAGGATCATCTATTCTCGCTTGGCTGTAGTCCCTTTCCTTATTTGCTGCCGGCCTCCCTGCGCACCCGGTTACGCCACACCCGATACGCCCGGATCCCCGCCCGCACCGAGCCGAACAGCAGCTTGTCTTCCATTTCCCTGGCCATCCCCGAGCGCACCAGCATGCGCAGGAAGGTGCCCCGTGCGCGGGCGATGGCGAAGTGGATACCCTGGGCAGCCAGGGTGTCGCGTACTTCGCGCAGGGCGGCGATGCCGGTGACGTCGATACTGGTCACCGCTTCTGCGTCGAACAGCACCACCTGGGCCTTGTCCACCCCCTGCACGGCCTCCAGCAGGCGCATCTTGAAGTAGTCGGCATTGAAGAACAGGATCGCGTCATCGAAGCGGTACACCACCAGGCCCGGCACAGTGCGCGCATCCTTGTGCTGGCGCACGTCCACCTGGCCCTCGATGCCGGGTACCCAGCCCAGCACGGCGTCGGTGGGTTGGTAGATGCTGTACAGCAAACGCAGGATCGCCAGGGTCACGGCGAACACGATGCCCGGCAGCACGCCCAGGCCGAGCACGCCGACCGTGGTCAGCAGGCACAGCCAGAACTCGAAGCGGCTGAGCCTGTAGATGGTTTTTAGCGACCTGACGTCGATCAGCCCCCAACCGGCCATCAGCAGCACGGCGCCCAGGGCTGCTTGGGGGATCCAGGCCATGGGGGCGGTGAAGAACAGCAATATCAACGCGATCACCAGGGCGGCGATGATGCCCACCAGCTGGCTCTTGCCGCCGACCATGTCATTGACTGCGGTGCGCGAATCGGCGCCGCTGATGGCAAAGCCTTGGGAGATGCCGGCAGCCAGGTTGCTTACACCCAGGGCGACGAATTCGTGGTTGGCGTTGATTGCATAGCCGTGCCGCGCGGCAAAGCTGCGGGCGGTGAGCATGGCGCTGCAGAAACTGATGGTGGCAATACCCAGGGCGTCGCGCAGCAGGCTCTTGGTCTCCGCCAGGTTGCTCTGTGGCCAGGCCAGCTCCGGGATGCCCGCCGGCACCGGGCCGAGAACCGCTACGCCAAAGCGGTCCAGGCCGAACAGCCCGGCCAGGGCGGTGAACACCACCACGGTGACCAGCGCCGCCGGCAGCCGAGGGTAGCGGCGCGGCAGCCAGATCAGCAGGCCCAGCCCGGCGAGGCCGATCAGCAGGGTGAGCCAGTGGATCTCGCCCAGGCGTTCGAGGAAATTGACCACGCTGAGGATGAACCCGTCACCCTCGATCTTGAACCCCACCACCTTCGACAACTGTCCGGCGATCAGGCTCAGGCCGATGCCGTTGAGGTAGCCGATGAGGATCGGCCGCGAGAAGAAGCTGGCGATGAACCCGGCCCGGGCCACGCCGGCGGCGATCAGCATCGCCCCCACCAGCACGGTGACGATCACCGACAGCTCGGCGATGCGGTGTGGGTCGCCCATGGCCAATGGCGCCACGGCGCCGCCGATCATGGCGCAGGTCGCGGCGTCGGGGCCGACCATCAACTGCCGTGAACTACCGATAAGGGCATAGACGATCATCGGCAGCACGCAGGCGTACAAGCCGTACTGCGGGGGCAGGCCGACGATCTGCGCATAGGCGATGGCGATGGGGATCTGGATGGCAGCCACCGACAAGCCGGCCTGCAGGTCGGCGTGGAACCACTCGCGGCGGTAGTGCAGCAGGTTGGCCAGGCCCGGTAACCAGCGGGAGAGAAACATGGGCAGTCCTTTGGAAATGTTTCGACAAGCGTAGGGCGTTTATGCGCGCAAGCCGTCTGGCTGGCAAGTGCGGTGTGGCCGGGCATTGAAATCGATCGGCGAGAGGGCGGCCATGGGCCAGATCAACGAAGGGTGCAGAAACGAAAAAAGGAGCCATGGGCTCCTTTTGACAGCGATGACGTTATTGGAACGCCATGCGGGGAATACGATTTGGAGCGGGTAGAGGGAATCGAACCCTCAACTAAAGCTTGGGAAGCTTTCGTTTTGCCACTAAACTATACCCGCGTCAGCGCACGACTTTTTACCAGATCCCTCCTCGAAATAGAAGCCCAGGTTATAAAAAAAGCGGGTCGGCGCCCTGCTGCCTGCGGGTGGGTGGGGCAGCAAGACGCCGATGCGCTCAGATGGCCAGTGCATGCTGCCCCTGTACAGGTGTGTAGCGTTGACGGGGCTGGCGCACGCTTGGCTTGAGGAAACCGAGCATCACGCTGCGGGTATCTTCACAGGCGCCCTTGTGTTCCATGTCGAGGAAGTGGCCGGCATCGCGGATCACGCTGAAGTGGCTCTGCCCCACGTGCTGGCTGAACTGGCGGGCGTCCTCGACGGTGGTGTACTCGTCACGGTCGCCGTTGATGAACAGCACCGGGATGTCGATGTTGCGTGCAGCCCGCAGCGCCCGTTCCAGGTCGTGGTCGAGCACCTGGTTGATGTGAAACAGCATCTGCGTGTATTCGTGGCTGTCCAGGCTGCTGACATGCCGGTAGTTGAAGCGCTTGAACAGCGACGGCAGGTACTTGCCGATGGTGTCGTTGACCAGGTTGCCCACCTGGTAGCGGTCGCAGGCGGCCAGGTACTGGCAACCGCGCTCCAGGTAGTCGCGCATCGGTTCGTTGATCACCGGCGAGAACGAGCTGACGATGGCTTTTTTCACCCGCCGTGGTTGGTGTGCCAGCGCCAGCAACCCGCAGGCTCCACCCCAGGAGAACGACATCACGTGGTCGGCCTGGAAGTGCTCGATCAGCTCAAGGAGGATGTGCGCCTCGGTCTCCTTGGTGAGCAAACGCTCCTGGCGGTTGTGCGGCTTGGACTTGCCGGCGTAGGGCTGGTCATACAGCACCACGTTGAATTGCGGGTGCAGGTTGCGCACCGTCTGGGCAAAGGAAGCCGTCGTGGCCAGCGAGCCGTTGATCAGGATGATCGTCTTTTCGGCGCCTTCTGCGCGATGGAACTCCGTGTAAACCCGGTACTGCCCTTGGATATCAAGTACAGCGATTTCTGGCCTCATGTCGTCGACTCCTGGCGCAAAAAGGGTATTCGCGTCACCTAGGGTGCACGTGCTTTATGACAGGTAGGCATTTGCCTGGAAGTGAAAGCGGTGGGCCCTTGTGTCGATCCTTGACGCTTGTGTCGACGGTATTGTTGTGGCGGGCGATCTGCCGTGCCCCAAGGCATCGAGACCCTGGGTGGCCGGCAAAAAGGTGTCTTGGACTACGGTTGTGACTGCTGGGTCACATGCAGACCGACAAGTGAGCAGTCAAGCAGTGGGTACGAGGTCGCGCAAGTGCCGTTGAAGGGTTTTTTTGCCGGCGGTCGTGTAGTGCGGGCGCGGGTTGGCTACCCAATCGTTTGCGCGGGAAGTGGCCTGATTGAGGTGCCGGACACGGTCCCTGTAGGAGCCGGCTTGCCGGCGATGAGGCCGGCGCAGGGAAATGCTGTTTCAGGCCCGGCCCTATCGCCGGCAAGCCGGCTCCTACAGGGGCTGCGGGCTGATCAGACGGCTGCGATCTCTTCGCGGCTCAATGCCCTGAAAGCCCCAGGCGCCAGGCCAGGGTCCAATTCGATCGCCCCCATACTCTCCCGGTGCAGCCCCACCACCTTGTTCTGGAAGTGCCCGAACATGCGCTTGACCTGGTGGTAGCGCCCCTCGATGATCGTCAGCCGTGCCTCGCGCGGCCCGAGGATGTCCAGCTGGGCAGGCTGGGTGGTGAGGTCTTCGAAGGCGAAGTACAGCCCCTCGCGGAAGGTATCGACGTAGTGCGCGCCGATCTCGTCCTCGGTGTGTACCCGGTACACCTTGGGCAGCTTGGTGGCCGGCTGGGTCAGCCGGCGTGACCACTGGCCGTCGTTGGTCAGCAGCAGCAACCCGGTGGTGTTGAAGTCCAGGCGCCCGGCGATGTGCAGATCGTCGCGCAGCTCGGCTGGCAGCAGGTCGAGCACGGTGCGGTGCTCGGGGTCGCGGGTGGCGCTGACGCAGCCTTGCGGCTTGTGCAGCATCAGGTAACGCGCCGGGCGGCCGGCCTGCAGCAGGTGTTCGTCCACCTCCACCCGGCTGAACTCGCGCACCTCGTGCAACGGGTCGGCGGTGGCCACGCCATCCACGCGCACCCGCCGTTGCACCAGCAGCAGGCGCACTTGCTGGCGGTTGTAGGCGGGCAGGTTGGCGAGGAAACGGTCAAGGCGCATTGGGGGCAGGTCGGCTGAAATCGGCGCGCAGTCTAGCGGATTGCCGGCGGCTGCGCTGCCTTGAGCTGCTCGTCCACCTGGGCGCAGCGCGGGCACAGGCAGGCCTTGTCGCGCAGCTCGGCGGGCAGGGCTTCAAGCACTGCCGGGTCGATGCTCACCTCGAAGCACCAGCAGCCGCGGGCGGCCGTGCGTGGGTCGGCCAGGCCGCATTGGTTGGTGGCTCCGCAGGCGGGGCAGAGGGTGGTGTCAGACATGCTCGGTTCCGGGTGTTTCGCTGCAGACGCGGTTGCGTCCGCCTTGTTTGGCGCGGTACAGCGCGTGGTCGGCGCGGGTCAGCAGGGCGTGCAGCGAGTCGCCGCGTTGCAGGCCCGACAGGCCGATGCTGACGGTCAGGCGCAGCGGCTGGTCGGCGTAGCTGAATATCAGCTGTTCGGTGCGCCGGCGGATCTTCTCGGCCACTTCGATGGCCTGGCGGCCCTCGGTTTCGCGCAGCAGCACGATGAACTCCTCGCCGCCCCAGCGGCAGAGTATATCGGACTGGCGCAGGCTGCCCTGCAGCACATTGGCGAACTGGCGCAGCACTTCGTCGCCGGCCAGGTGGCCGTAGGTGTCGTTGAGCGCCTTGAAGTGGTCGAGGTCGATCAACAGGGCGACCAGTGGTGCGCTGTCGCGCTGGGCTTCGATCAGTGCCTGGCCGGCCAGCAGGTCGAAGCTGCGGCGGTTGGGCAGGCCGGTGAGGCTGTCCAGGGTGGCCAGCGCCTCGGCGTTGGCTTGGTGGCGCCTGACCATGGCGCCCAGCAGCGACAGCACCACCAAGGTGATCATGGTGCAGATGGCCAGGTTCAGGTACAGCGACTGGCGAATACGGTCCAGGGCCTCGGTTTCGCGCTTGTCCACCAGCAGATACCAGTCGAGCTCCGGCAGCAGGCGCACGTTTAGAAAATGCGCGTGGCCCTCGTTGTCCTTGTACTCGTGGCTGCCGGCGGTCGGCGTCGGCAGGCGGCTCAGCAGGTCCTGCCATTGGTCGCTGTCGGCCAGTTGCTGGCCGGCACGCAGGCCGTGGGGGCCGCCGCCGGTGCCGGTCAGCACGATCTTGCCCTGGCTGTCGGTGAACAGTACCGCCCGTTGGTAACGCCGCTGGTAGTCATCGATCAGCCTGACCACCGACTCCACGCTCAGGCCCACGCCCACCGCACCGATGAAGCGCTGCTGGTAGTCGAGCATCTGGTGGTTGATGAACACGGTCAGCTTGTCCTGGTTGGCCATGTCCAGGTCGACATTGATCTCGTAGGGCTGCTGCAGGTTGCGCAGGCGAAAGTACCAGGCATCGCGCCAGGCGTCGGGCTTGACCTGCTTGAGCACGCCCTTGGCCTGGTAGTAGGTGAGGGTGCGGTCGGAGACGAAAAAGCTGGTGCAGGTGTTCTGGGTGTCCATCACCTCGCCGAGGTAGCGGGTGATGCGTTCCGGGTTCTGCTCGCCGGCCAGCACCCAGTCACGCAGGAAGGTGTTCTGCGCCATCATTGCCGAGATCTGCACCGGGCGGATCAGGTCTTTCTGGATCTCCGAATACACCGTGTCGGAGGTCAGTGGCAGCTCGGTGTTGACGATGCCGTCGCGGATCGCCCCGCGCGAGGCGTAGTAGCTCAGCAGCGAGGTGGCCAAAAAGCCGCTGGCCAGCAACAGCAGCAAGGTAAAGATCAGCGAGCGTTGCGAAAACAGGGCGGAAGGCGAGGGCATGATCGTCCCGTGATATGTGCCAGAGGTCACATTCTAGTGAGATGACCGGGAAATGACTGCATGTTTTTCATGGTTATACGAGCTGTTTCAAATTGTTGCTGAAATGGCACTGAACCCTGGCGCGGATGTCTTATCTGGTGTCGGTGATCGCATTCCCGCCGATGCCCGTCAGCGCCGCTGACCCGGGCACCCCAGCGGTCCAGGAGGCCGCCATGTACCCACGAATTCTGATCATTGTCCTGCTGGGGCTTTTGACCTCTGCCTGCGCGCCTTACTACGAGAGCGACGGCTATTACCGCAGCGACTATTACACCAGCGATCGCTACGTTTACCCGGGCTATTACCGCCAGGACCGTTACTACGTGGCGCCGCAACCGCGCTACTACTACCAGCCCGCGCCGCGTTACTACCAACCTGCACCGCGTTATTACCGGCCGGAACCGGCACCGCATTACCGCCCGGGCCCGCCCCCGGGCCGGCCGGCGCAGTGGCAGGGCAACCCGCGGCATGACTATGGCAACCGCCAGCGCTATGACTATGGGCGTGACCGGGATCGCAACGACTATCGCAACAACAACCGGGGGAATAGCCAGGGGGATCGCTGGCATTCCAACGGGCAGGGTAATCGCGACCGTGGCCCCGGCAACGGGCGGGGCAGCGACCGCAACTGGCAGCGTTGAACCCGGGTTGAACTCCGGTTGAACCCTGTAGGAGCCGGCTTGCCGGCGATGGGGTCCTGCAGCCTTGCACTGCAGGGCCGGCCTCATCGCCGGCAAGCCGGCTCCTACAGGTAACAAGGCCCATCAACCGAGCATGAAAAAGGGCCCATCAACCCAGCTCGGCCAGCGGGTGCCGCCCGTCCCATGCCTTGCTGAAATGCGCCTGCACCACCGCAGCCGGCACCTGTGCCACGTCCGGCCAGTGCCAGCGCGGGGTGTTGTCCTTGTCCAGCAGCCTGGCGCGTACCCCTTCGCTGAATTCGGGGTGACGGCAGCAGTTCAGGCTCAGGGTGTATTCCATCTGGAACACCTGCGCCAACGACAGGTGCCGGGCCCGGTGAATCTGCTCCCACACCAGATGCGCAGTCAGCGGGCAGCCCTCGTGCAGGCGCTTGCCGGCATCGGCAAGCAACGGGTCGGCATGCCGGGCCAGGCCGCTCAGCGCTCGCCAGGCCGCCACCGGGTTGGCCACGTCCAGCACCTCGTCGATGATTGCGCGCCGCGCCAGCCATTGCCCTTCGGGCAGCTCGGCCCAGGCTCGGTGCTGCTCGGCCTTGAGCAGGCTGTTGAGTTGCAGCGCGGTCTGTTCCTGCCAGTTCAGTTGCAGCAACTCATCGATCAGGGCTTCTTGTTGCTGCTCGCCCAGAAAACGATCGGCCAGGCCGAGATCAAGGGCATCGCGGGCGTTGATGGGGGCTCCGGTCAGCCCTAGGAACAACCCGAGCTTGCCGGGCAGACGGGCGAGGAACCAGCTGGCGCCGACGTCTGGGTACAGGCCAATGCTGATTTCCGGCATCGCCAGCCGGCTGCTGGGGGTGACGATGCGAATTGCCGCGCCCTGCAACAGCCCCATGCCGCCGCCCAGCACGTGGCCATGGCCCCAGCACAGCAGGGGTTTGCGGTAGGTGTGCAGGCGGTGGTCGAGGCGGTATTCGCTGGCAAAGAAGCTGGCCGCCAGCGCCGGCACGCTGCCGGGTTGTTCGCGGCAGGCCTGGGCCAGCGCGCGTACATCACCGCCGGCGCAAAACGCCTTGGCGCCGTTGCCGCGCAGCAGTACGCAGACGATGCCGGGGTCGCGGGCCCAGGCGTCGAGCTGCTGGTCGAGCTGCTCGATCATGGGCAGGGTCAGGGCGTTGAGCGCCTTGGGGGCATCCAGGCTGGCGATGCCGATGCGGGCGCCGTCGGCGCCGGTGAGTACCTCGCAATGAATGGACATGGACTACCTCGCGCAAGTCGTCCCACCAGTATGGCCGGCGCCGGCAAAGCTGCCGGTCGCCGGTCGCCTCGATTGACAAGCCGGCTCAGCTTTCCTAGTGTCGCGCCACTTTGTTTCCGGACCATCCCATGACCGACGACGACCGCATCAAGCTCGAAGCCAGCTGGAAGGCCGCCCTGCGCGCCGAGTTCGACCAACCCTACATGCACCAACTGCGCGAGTTCCTGCGTGGCGAGTATGCCGCCGGCAAGGAAATCTACCCGCCTGGGCCGATGATCTTCAATGCACTGAATTCCACGCCGCTTACGCAGGTGAAGGTGGTCATTCTCGGCCAGGACCCGTACCACGGCCCGGGCCAGGCCCACGGCCTGTGCTTCTCGGTGCAGCCGGGGGTGCCCACGCCGCCGTCGTTGGTGAACATCTACAAAGAGCTGCAGCGCGACCTCAACCTGCCGATCCCAAGCCACGGTTACCTGCAAAGCTGGGCCGACCAGGGCGTGTTGATGCTCAACACCACCATGACCGTGGAGCGCGCCAATGCGGCGTCCCATGCCAAGAAGGGCTGGGAGTTCTTCACCGACCGGGTCATCCAGGTGGTCAGCGAGCAGTGCCCGAACGTGGTGTTTCTGCTGTGGGGCGCCCATGCCCAGAGCAAGCAAAAGCTGATCGATGCCAGCAAGCACCTGGTGCTCAAATCCGTGCACCCGTCGCCGTTGTCGGCTTATCGCGGGTTCTTCGGTTGCGGGCATTTCAGCCGGGCCAATGGCTTCCTCGAGCAGCGCGGGATCGCGCCGATTGACTGGGCAGTGCCAGCCTTGTAGGCCCTATCGCCGGCAAGCCGGCTCCTACAAGGTACTGCACATGCCTTGAGCGCAGTGCAGTACCCGCAAAGAAGGCGACGCAAATTTACGAGCTGGCGTTCCAGCGCCTGAAGAACGGCTCGGCCAGAAACAGCACGAACAGCAAGCGCATCACCTGCAGCGCGGTCACCAGCGGTACCGACAGTTGCAGGGTTTCGGCCGTCAGGCTCATCTCGGCAATGCCGCCGGGCATCATGCCCAGGGTCAGCGAACGCAGGTCCAGGTGGGTGAGCAGGCTCAGCGCCCAGGCCGCTGCGGCGGCAATCAGCATGCACAGCGCGGTGGCCAGCAGGGTGCGACCGAGAAACGACGGCGCGCGGCGGAAGAACGCACGGTTGAAGTGGCAGGCCAGGCCGCTGCCGATCAGCCACTGGCCGATCTGGCTGGCGCCGTTGGGCAGGCCGATCTGCAGGTTGCCGGCCAGGCTGATGCTGGCCGCCACCAGCAGTGGGCCGAACAGCCAGGGGTTGGGCTGGCGCAAGCGCTGCCACAGCAACGCCACCGCCACGCCCAGCGGGGCGATCAGCGCCAGCCAGCCCCAGCTCACGCTGCCGGCATGGTTCAGCGGCACGCCATCACCCAGCAGCAGCTTGAACAGCGCCGGCACGCACAGCACCACCGCCAGTACTCGCAGGCTTTGCGCCGCCGCCACCTGGCTGAGCACCGCGCCATTACGCGCGCCCAGGTTGACCATCTCGCCCGAGCCGCCCGGCATGCTGGCGAAGAACGCCGTGGCGCGGTCCTCACCGGTGCGCCGCAACAACCACACGCTGATCACGCTGGAAAGCGTGGTGAACAGCGCGCCGAAGAAGATCAGCGCGAAGTGGCTGGCCACCTGCTCGATCACCGCCGGGGTGAAGTGCAGGCCGATACCGATGCCGATGATCCATTGCCCGCACTTGCGGCCATTGGGGATTTCACTGAGCTGCCAGGGCGTGAGGCAGCGCACCAGGATGATCGCCAGCAGCGAGCCGACCATCCACGGCAAAGGCCAGCCGACCTGGCTGGCGGCAAAGCCGCCGGCCAGGCCGACCAGCCCGGTGGCCCAGAACAGGGGCAACGACCGGTCAGGCATCGGCCAGGGCCCGGCGCTGCTGGGCGCGTTTGCGCCAGATGCGCAGCAGCGGCAGGCCCAGCATGCACACCACCAGGGCCCACACGCCCATGCTGATAGGGCTCGCCCAGAGAATGCCCAGCTCGCCGTTGGAGATCGACAGCGCGCGGCGCAGGTTCTGCTCCATCAGCCCGCCGAGGATGAAGCCCAGCAGGATCGGCGACAGCGGAAAGTCCAGCTTGCGCAGGATGTAGCCCATGATGCCGATGCCGACCATCAGGAACAGGTCGAAGGTGGTGGCATGCACGGCGTACACGCCGATCGCGGTGATGATGGCGATCACCGGCACCAGCGCCCAGTTCGGCACGGCGAGAATGCGGGTGAAGATGCGGATCATCGGGATGTTCAGGATCACCAGCATGATGTTGGCGATGAACAGCGAGGCGATCAGGCCCCAGACGATGTCTGGTTGCTGTTCGAACAGCAGCGGGCCGGGGGTGATGTTGTACAGGGTCAGTGCACCGATCATCACTGCAGTGGTGCCCGAACCGGGTACGCCGAGGGTCAGCATCGGCACCAGGGCGCCGCAGCAGGAGGCGCCGATGGCGGTTTCAGGCGCGGCCAGGCCACGGGCATCGCCCTTGCCGAACTTGCCCTTTTCGCCAGCCATGCGTTTTTCGGTCATGTAGGCCACGGCGCTGGCCAGGGTTGCACCGGCACCGGGCAGCACGCCCATGAAGAAGCCCAGCAGGCCGCAACGGATGTTCACCGCGAATACCGAGGCCGCTTCCTTGAAGTTGAACAGCATGCGCCCGGTGGCCTTGACCGCGATATGGCCATGGTGGGTCTTTTCCAGCAGCAGGAGGATCTCGCTGATGGAGAACAGGCCCAGCACCAGCACCACGAACTGGATGCCGTCGGCCAGGTGCACGCTGTCACCGGTGAAGCGGTATACGCCGCTGTTGGCGTCGATACCGACCGCCGACAGGAACAAGCCGATCAACGCGGCGATGAAGGTCTTCAGCGGCTTGTCACCGGCCATGCCGCCGAGGGCGACGATGGCGAACACCATCAGCACGAAGTATTCCGCCGGGCCGAAGGCAATCGCCCATTTCGCCAGCAGCGGGGCGAACAGCACCATGCCGCAGGTGGCGATGAAGGCGCCGATGAACGAGCTCCATGCCGACAGCGACAGGGCAACGCCGGCCAGGCCCTGGCGGGCCATGGGGTAGCCGTCGAGGGTGGTCATCACGGTGGAGGCTTCACCGGGGATGTTCAGCAGGATCGAGCTGATTCGCCCGCCGTATTCGCAGCCCAGGTACACCGCCGCCAGCAGGATCAGCGCCGACTCCGGCGGCAGGCCGAGGGCGAAGGCGATGGGGATCAGCAGGGCCACGCCGTTGATCGGGCCCAGGCCCGGCAGCAGGCCGACCACGGTGCCGATCAGGGTGCCGGTGAGGGCGGTGACCAGGTTGTAGGGGCTCAGGGCGACGCCGAAGCCCTGGCCGAGGTAGCTCAAGGTATCCATGTGTCAGTTCTCCAGTACGCTCAGCAGGCCAAGGGGCAGGGGCACGTCCATCACGCGGTCGAACAGCCAGTAGAGGAAGATGCTCATGCCCACCACCACGATGGCGCCGGGCAGCCAGCTCCCGCCGTACAGGCGTGCCATGGGCAGGCCGACGAGGATCGCGCTGAGGATGAAACCCAGGGGTTCGAAGGTGGCGGCGAAGACGACCAACAGGCCCACGCAAGCGGCGATCTTGATCAGGGTTTCGCGGTCCAGCTGCGGTTCATCGTCCTTGCGCACGATGGGCGTGGGGCGGATGGCCAGGTACAAAAGGCCCAGGCCCATCAGCCCGAGCATCAGCAACGGGTAGGCACGCGGGCCCACCGGTTCATAGGAAAACGCAGCCTGGTAAGGCCAGGCCATCACCGCCAGGGCGGCGCATACAGCCAGCAGCACGAGGGCGAAGATACGTTGCAGGATCATTGAAGAAATCCTCGTTGTGATCGCTTGAGCGAAATGCAAACCCTGTGGGAGCGGCCTTGTGTCGCGATCGGGCGCGAAGCGGCCGCAAAACCTGCCACTGTGATCTGCCAGGATGACCGCAGTGGCATTGCAGGGGCCGCTGTGCGGCCCATCGCGGCACAAGGCCGCTCCCACAGGAATCTGCGTGGCTTACTGAATCAACCCGAATTCCCGAGCCAGGGCCTTGTAGTCGGCCACCTGCTTTTTCACGTAGCCGTCCAGCTCTTCACCGGTCATGGCGAACGGGAACAGCTCGCGTTGGTCACGCAGCTTGGCGAAGTCTTCCGAGGCCAGCATCTTGTCGAACGAGGCCTTCCACCAGGCGTAGTCTTCGTCGCTGACCTTCGGCCCCAGGTAGAAGCCGCGCACCACCGGCCAGACGATGTCGTAGCCCTGTTCCTTGGCGGTGGGGATGTCTTTCATCTCTGGCTCGTCCAGGCGCTTTTCCGAGAACACTGCGAGGATGCGCATGTTGCCGCTCTGGATGTGCGGCATGGAGTCGGAAATGTCGGTGGAACCGACCTGGATGTGCCCGCCCAGCAGTGCGGTGGCGATCTCGCCGCCGCCTTCCAGGGCCACGTAGCGCAGGTCGCGCGGGTTGATGCCGGCGGCCTTGGCAATCAGCGCGGTCTGCATCCAGTCCTGGCTGCCGACGGTGCCGCCAGAGCCGATCACCACCTTGCTCGGGTCTTTTTTCAGCGCCGCGACCAGGTCGTCGAGGGTTTTGTAGGGCGAGTCGCTTTTCACCGCAATGGCGCCGTAGCTGGTGCCGACCGCTGCCAGCCACTTCACCGCGTTTTCGTCGAAGCGACCGAACTTGCCCTGGGCCAGGTTCAGCAGCGAGCCGCTGGACCAGGCCACCAGGGTGCCGGCATCGCCTGGGCGCTGGGCGACCACGGCGTTGTAGGCCACCGCACCCACCCCACCCGGCATGTAGGTGACGCGCATCGGCTTGCTGAGGATCTTTTCCTGCACCAGGGCGCTTTGCACCAGCTTGCAGGTCAGGTCGAAACCGCCGCCGGGCGAGGCCGGGGCGATGCATTCAGGGCGTTTGGGTTCGGCGGCCAGGGCGTTGCCAGCCAGCAGCAGGCAGCCGGTGGCGAGGGCGAGGCGGCGCAGTGAAAAGGTCATTGTCAGTCTCCGTGAGCATTGTTGTTATGGGGTGGCTTACCAGAGGGCCACGCTGTAGCTGACCAACAGCCGCACTTCGTCGGCGTCGCGGGCGAAGTTGGAGCGGAAGGTGGCGTTGCGCAGGCGCACGGCGACGTTTTTCAACGGGCCGCTTTGTACCACGTACTTCAGTTCGGTGTTGCGTTCCCACTCCTTGCCCTCGCCACCAGCGGCGCGGCTGACGTTGTCGCCGTTGATGTAGCGGGTCATGAAGGTCAGGCCGGGTACGCCCAGGGCTGCGAAGTTGTAGTCGTAGCGCGCCTGCCAGGAGCGCTCGTCGGCACCTGCGAAGTCGTTGATCTGGACGAAGTTGACCAGGTACGGGTCGGCGCCATCAACGTAGGGGAAGGCGCTGTCGCCGCTCAGTTGCTGCCAGCCGGCGCTGAGCTTGTGCCCGCCCAGGCCGTAGCTGAACATGCTGCTGAAGGTGGTGTTGTCGATGCGCCCGGCTTTTGCAGAGCCTGCCTCGTCGCTGATCGCCAGGCGCAGGTCGGCGCCGAAGGTGCCCGGGCCCCAGGGCTGGGTGGCGAGCATGCCGATGAAGTGCTGGCGGTAGATGTCATCGAGCTGGGCGAAGTGGTAGCTGCCGGTGATGCGGTCGGTGAACTTGTAGTCAAGCCCCGCCAGGCTCAGGTTGTCGGCGCTGAAACTGCCACCGAAGCGGCCGTTCTTGTTGTTCAGCGCCAGCTCTTCCCAGTTGGTGTCGTTGCGGTCCTTGGCGTGGTCCAGGCGCCCGCCGGTGAAGGTCAGGCCCTTGATTTCCTGGGAGGTGAGCAGGCCGCCTTCGAAGGTTTGCGGCAGGATGCGCCCGTCGTTGGGCTGCAGGGTCGGCAGTTCGGGGATCAGGGTGCCGATCTTCAATTCGGTCTTGGAGATCTTCACCTTGCCGGTCAGGCCGAGCTTGGAGTACTCGTTGGCGGCCCGGCCATCGTCATGGGTGGGTAGCAGGCCAGTGTCGGTGCGGTCGGGGCTGGAGTCGAGCTTGATGCCCATCATGCCCAGCGCGTCCAGGCCAAAGCCCACGGTGCCGTCGGTGTAGCCGGACTCGAAGTTGAGCATGAAACCCTGGGCCCATTCGTCGCGCTTGGATTGCTGCGCGCTGGTGCCGTCGCGGAAGTCGCGGTTGAAGTACATGTTGCGGGTTTCGAAGGTGGCCGTGCTGTCTTCGAAGAAGGCGGCCTGGCTTAGTGGGGCGACACCGGCAAGCGCGAGGGCGCTGGCAATGGCGGACGGGCGTGCGGACAGGGAACGGGTAGGCGCGAACGCCTGAGGCTGCGATGACAGCATCGGGATGACTCCGTTTATTGTTCTTATTCGTTGCACCTTGCTGGTGCTTTTTTCGGCGCGTGGGGCGACCGTGGTGCGATGCTAGGTAACGAACCTTTCGCTAACCTTTCAGCGCAAAAGGTTTGTTACAAGGGGCTTCACAGGCCGCCCGGCAGCGGTACACTCCGCGCCACCGCCCCACCCGAGCAGGGAGAATCCGATGCGTGTGCTGCTGGTCGAAGACCATCTGCAACTGGCCGAAAGCGTGGCCCAGGCCCTCAAGAGCCAAGGCCTGACCGTGGATGTTTTGCACGACGGCGTGGCTGCCGACCTGGCCTTGGCCAGCGAGGACTACGCCGTGGCCGTGCTTGACGTCGGCCTGCCGCGGCTGGACGGGTTCGAGGTGCTGGCGCGTTTGCGCGGGCGCGGCAAGACCTTGCCGGTGCTGATGCTGACCGCGCGCAGCGATGTGAAGGACCGGGTGCACGGGCTCAACCTCGGTGCCGACGACTACCTGGCCAAGCCGTTCGAACTGAGCGAACTGGAGGCCCGGGTGAAGGCGCTGCTGCGTCGCAGCGTGCTCGGTGGCGAGCGCCAGCAGCGCTGCGGGCCATTGGTTTACGACCTGGACACCCGGCGTTTCAGCCTGGGCGACGAACCGCTGACCCTGACCCAGCGCGAACAGAGCGTGCTCGAGGCGCTGATCGCCCGCCCGGGGCGGGTGATGAGCAAGGAGCAACTGGCCGCCCAGGTGTTCGGCCTGGACGAAGAGGCCAGCCCCGACGCCATCGAGATCTACATCCACCGCCTGCGCAAGAAGCTCGACGGCCACCCAGTAGGTATCGTCACCTTCCGCGGCCTGGGCTACCTGCTCGAGCACCGCGATGCGTGACAACGGCAGCCTGCGCGGGCGCCTGCTGGGCAACCTGGCGCTGCTGCTGGTGGTGCTGATGCTGGCCAGCGGCCTGAGTGCCTACTGGAACGGCCGCGAAGCCGCCGACACCGCCTACGACCGCACCCTGCTGGCCTCGGCGCGGACCATCGCCGCGGGCCTTTCGCAGCGTGACGGGACCCTCAGCGCCGATGTGCCCTACGTGGCCTTGGACACCTTCGCCTACGACAGCGCCGGGCGCATCTACTACCAGGTGCTGGACATCAACCAGAAGCTGATTTCCGGCTACGAGCACCTGCCGCCGCCGCCGCCGGGCACCCCGCGCACCGACGACTACCCGGCCCTGGCGCGGTTCTACAACGGCACCTACCTGGGCCAGGACGTGCGCGTGGTCAGCCTGCTCAAGGCGGTCAGCGAGCCGAACATGAACGGCATGGCCGAAATTCGTGTAGCCGAAACCGAAGAAGCCCGCGTGCGCATGGCCCGCAGCCTGATGGCCGATACCCTGCTGCGCTTGGGCATGCTGGCGCTTGGGGCACTGGTGCTGGTGTGGTTTGCCGTAAGCGCCGCGTTGCGCCCGCTGGAGCGCTTGCGCAGCGCCGTGGAGGAGCGCCAGCCCGACGACCTGCGGGCCTTGCCGGTGGTGCAGGTGCAGCGCGAGCTGGGGCCGCTGGTGCGCGCCCTGAACCACTTCACCGAGCGGCTGCGCGGGCAGTTCGAGCGCCAGGCGCAGTTCATCGCCGATGCCGCCCACGAGCTGCGCACGCCACTGGCGGCGCTCAAGGCGCGGGTCGAACTGGGGCTGCGCTCGAAGGAGCCGGACGAGTGGCGCCAGACGCTTGAATCTGCCGCCCAGGGTACCGACCGCCTGACCCACCTGGCCAACCAGTTGCTGTCGCTGGCGCGGGTCGAGAACGGCGCCCGGGCCATCGCCGAGGGCGGCGCCCAGCGCCTGGACCTGAGCCAGCTGGCCCGCGAGCTGGGTATGGCCATGGCGCCGCTGGCCCATGCCCGGGGTGTGTCGCTGGCGCTGGAGGCCGAGGCGCCGGTGTGGCTCAAGGGTGAGCCGACCCTGCTCAACGAACTGCTCAGCAACCTGGTGGACAACGCCCTGGCGCACACTCCGGCCGGGGGCGATGTGATCTTGCGTGTGCTGGCGCCGGCGGTGCTGGAGGTCGAGGATGATGGGCCCGGAATCCCCGAAGATGAGCGCGAGCGGGTGTTCGAGCGGTTTTACCGGCGCAGCGTGCAGGGCAGTGGCTTGGGCTTGGCCATCGTTGGCGAAATCTGCCGGGCGCATCTGGCGCAGATCAGCCTGCATGATGGCGAGAAGGGCGGGTTGAAGGTGCGGGTGAGTTTTATCGCGGATTAAGCCTGTATCCCTGTAGGAGATCACCCAGCCCTTTCGGGCTGCGCTGTCGCGCAGAGAACTAGTCTCTGCAGATGCACCGCGGCCCCTGTGGGAAGCGGCCTTGCCGGGGCGCCGTCCGGTCGAGATGGGCTGCGCAGCAGCCCCGGCAATTTTGCATGAGGCCGAGGTCTTGGGGCCGCTTCGCGCCCCATCGCGACACAAGGCCGCTTCCCACAGAGACCGCGTTAAATCAATGAGTTGTAGTTTTTTCTATGAGAGCTGGCTTGCCAGCGATGAGGCGGGGAGCCCTGGCACACAGGTTTGTTTGCAGGCCCGGCCCTATCGCCGGCAAGCCGGCTCCTACAGGTAACGTGCAGGCCTGAAGGTAGGCTCAGCGCAACATGTTGCGCGCTTCCAGCAACTCGCCAATCTCAAGTTCGGTGCCATACGGCAGCCCGAGGTGCCGATACGCCGGCAAAGCCGCCAATGGCCGGCTGCGGCTACGCTGGCTCACGCACTTGGCAATCTGCACCACATCGATGTAGTCGACCTTGTCGGTGCGTCGGTCCAGGTCCTGCACCTGGCTCGGCAGCTTCACCAATTGCTCGGGGAACTCCCACGACGACAGGATCTTGTCACCTAGCACCGGCTGGATCTGTTCGATCACATAGTGCAGGCAGACCGGGTCGGAGAGCAGCTCGTTGTGCTCTTCGGCGTAGATCAGCACAGGCAGCGCGCCGATCTGGTGGACCAGCCCGCCCAAGGTGGCCTGGTCGGGCTTTAATTCAGGGGTGTAGCGTCGGCACAGTTCATAGCTGATGCCGGCTACTTCCAGGCTGTTGGCCCAGATATCGCGCAATTTGTTTTCTACCGCCGGGGCTCGGGCATGGAAGATCTGCTCGATCACCAGGCCGATGGCCAGGTTGCAGCTGTAGTTGATGCCCAAGCGGGTGATGGCGGTGTGCAGGTCGGTGACTTCGACGGCGGCGCGCAGCAGCGGGCTGTTGACCACCTTGATCAGGCGCGCCGAAAGAGCGGCGTCGCGGCCGATCACCTTGCTCAGGGCCGATACGCTGATCTCGCTGTCCTCGGCGGCCTCGCGAATGCTCAGGGCCACCTCTGGCAGGGTCGGCAGCACCAGGTCGTCGTTGTCGATGGCTGCCAGCAATTGTGCTTGAACCATCTCGGCCAGCTTGTTCATGGACTTCTCTACCGCAAAGGTGGTGCAGCCCCGCGGTGTTGGCGGGGCGGGTTGGTCAGCGTTGGATTTCCCGGTCGCGGTCCAGTTCGTATGGCAGGTCGAGCAGTGTCAGGCGCGGGCCTTCCAGGCTGCCCAGGTGCAGGTTGTCGTCGGCCACGGCATCGGCGCTGAGCACTGCCAGCAGCTCGACGTTGTGGCCGCTGCTGGCGGCAATCACCACCTCGCCGACCGACGAGCCATGGGTGGGCGAGAAGATCTCGGCACCTGGCGCCGGCAGTTCGGCCTGATCGAGCGCCAGGCGGTACTGGCGGCGCTTGAGCTTGCCCAGGTACTGCATGCGCGCGACGATTTCCTGGCCGGTATAGCAGCCCTTCTTGAAGCTCACGCCGTCAACCGCCTGCAGGTTGATCATCTGCGGGATGAATAGTTCGCGAGTGGGGCCCATGACTTGGCCGATACCGGCGCGCACCTGGCCCAGCAGCCAGTCGTTGAGCGTGCCTTCGGCCAGCGTGGCGGCGAGTTTTTCGCGCACGGCATCGGCTTGCGCGGCAGGTGCCCACAGTTCGGCGCGGCCGACACTTGCACGGATGGCGATCAGGCCTTCATGACGGACGGTCGCTCCGCTGGCATCCGGCAGCGCCAGGCCCAGGGCCTGGAGTGCGGCGTCGCCGTGCTGCAGGCCGAAGCGTACCCAGGCGGTGCTGTCGTCGCTGAGGGTGGCCTTGGAGAATACGGCGTACTTTTTAAGGTCGGCCAGTTGCGCCTCGAGCAGCTCGCCGGCCATGGCCAGCAGGTAGCCGTTGCCTTCGGGCAGTATGCGAAAGCTCGACTGCATGCGGCCCTTGACCATGCAGCGGGCACCCAGGCTCGCGTGGTCATCGCTGAGGTAGTTGATGTTGCAGGTCAGCTGGCCTTGCAGGAACTTGCCGGCATCGGAGCCGCGGACAGCGAGGATGCCCTCGTGGGTGAGCGTGCAGAAGAAAGCGGAATCGGCCATGGGTCATCGCGGTGGCTTAAAGACTGGCGGCCATCATAGAACGCCGGTAACAAAATAGGTAGGTGACTAGACCAACGCCCGGTGTCGCTTCGTTCGCTGCGCGGTATACTGCGCGACCATTCGAGGAGGGCCCCATGGTCGAACAAACTGAACTCAACCGGCTTTTCTGGCACAGCCGCCGCGGCATGCTGGAACTCGACGTGCTGCTGGTGCCTTTCACCCAGGAGGTCTACCCGACCCTGAGCGAAGAAGACCGCGAGCTGTACCGTCGCCTGCTGACCTGCGAAGACCAGGACATGTTCGGCTGGTTCATGGAGCGCAACGAGTCGGAAGACGCCGAGCTGCAGCGCATGGTTCGCATCATCCTGGACCGTGTCCAGCCCAAGTGACCGCTTCGAATGCCGTTGGCAGGGCTCACGCCTGCTGCTGACGGCCTATGTCGCAAGTTGGGTGGCGGCAATCGTCACCCTAGCGGTCATCTCCATCCCTATCTGGCTGCGCCTGCTGTTGCTGGCGGTTTGCCTTGCCCACGCCTGTTGGGCCATCCCCCATCGAATCCTGCTGACACACCCAAGTGCGATAACCGGGTTGCGCCGGGACGCGCGCGGCTGGCAGCTGTTCAGCCAGGCGCAGGGCTGGCAGCCAGTGCGCCTGTGCCGGGACAGCGTGGCGTTGCCGGGGCTGGTGGTGCTGAGGTTCGTGCGCCAGGGGCGCTGGTGGGCGCAAGGGCAGTGCGTGATGCGGGATGCGCTGGAGCACGAGCAGCACAGGCGGCTGCGGGTGAGGTTGAAGTTCAGCCGGCGGCGCTGGGCTGAGGTTTCCGGGAAGTAGCCTGGGTTGCAGGTGAGCTTCTGTAGGAGCCGGCTTGCCGGCGATCACCGGCAACGCCGGTGCCAGCCGACCTGGCCCTATCGCCGGCAAGGCGGCTCTTACAGTGGGCTGAGAACGGTATCCACCGCCTCGGGCAGCATCCCCGGGTAATCCAGGGTGTAGTGCAATCCGCGGCTCTCCTTGCGCTGCATTGCCGAACGGATCATCAGCTCGGCCACCTGGGCCAGGTTGCGCAGCTCGATCAAGTCGCGGCTGACTTTATAGTTGCTGTAGAACTCGTCGATCTCGTCCAGCAGCATGCGCACCCGGTGCTCGGCGCGTTGCAGGCGCTTGCTGGTGCGCACGATACCCACGTAGTCCCACATGAACCGGCGCAGCTCATCCCAATTGTGCGCGATGATCACGTCCTCGTCCGAGTCGGTGACCTGGCTTGCATCCCAGCAGGGCAGGGCGCGGGGCATGCTGACCTGGTCCAGGTGCGCCTCGATGTCGGCTGCGGCGGCGCGGCCGTAGACGAAGCATTCGAGCAGCGAGTTGCTGGCCATGCGGTTGGCGCCGTGCAGGCCGGTGCAGCTGGTTTCGCCAATGGCGTACAGGCCGGGCACGTCGGTATGGCCGCGGTCGTCGACCATCACCCCGCCGCAGGTGTAGTGGGCGGCCGGCACCACCGGGATGGGCTGGCGGGTGATGTCGATGCCAAAGCCCAGGCAACGCTCATACACCGTGGGGAAGTGGCTCTTGATGAAGTCGGCCGGCTTGTGGGTGATGTCCAGGTATACGCAGTCCACGCCCAGGCGTTTCATTTCGTGGTCGATGGCGCGGGCGACGATGTCCCGCGGGGCCAGCTCTTCGCGCGGGTCGAAGCGCGGCATGAAACGCTCGCCGTTGGGCAGGCGCAGCAGGGCGCCTTCGCCGCGCAGGGCTTCGGTGATCAGGAAACTCTTGGCCTGCGGGTGGTACAGGCAGGTGGGGTGGAACTGGTTGAACTCAAGGTTGGCCACCCGGCAGCCAGCGCGCCAGGCCATGGCGATGCCGTCGCCGCAGGCGCCGTCGGGGTTGCTGGTATAAAGGTAGACCTTGGCCGCGCCGCCGGTCGCCAGCACGGTGAAGCGCGCGCCAAAGGTGTCGACTTCGCCGCTGTTGCGGTCCAGCACGTAGGCGCCCAGGCAGCGCTCGCCGGCAAGGCCCAGGCGCCGCTCGGTGATCAGGTCGACCGCCACGCGTTGTTCCAGCAGCTGGATGTTGGGGCGCTTGCGGGCCTGCTCCAGCAGGGTGGTGAAGATCGCCGCCCCTGTGGCGTCGGCGGCATGGATGATGCGCCGGTGGCTATGGCCGCCCTCGCGGGTGAGGTGGAACTCGAAGCCGCCGTCATCGACGCTGTAGTGCTCGTCACGGGTGAACGGCACGCCTTGCTCGATCAGCCATTGGATGGCTTCGCGGCTGTGCTCGACGGTGAACCGCACGGCGTCTTCGTCGCACAGGCCGCCGCCGGCGTTGAGAGTGTCTTCGACATGGGATTGTACGGTGTCGGTGTCGTCTAGCACCGCCGCAACGCCGCCCTGGGCCCAGAAGGTCGAACCGTTGGCCAGGTCGCCCTTGCTCAGCACGGCGATGCGCAGGTGGTCGGGAAGGTTGAGTGCCAGGCTCAGGCCAGCGGCACCGCTGCCGATCACCAGGACATCATGTTGGAATTGTTGGCTCATGTCGGGGCACTAGTAATCTTTGGAGGGGGCGCGGCACAATAGTCGAGCGCAGATGGCATTGTGAAACTATCGTGAAATCGGGCCGGGATGCCTTTATAGCAGCCATAGGTGCCTGATTTCCAATGGCGCTTGCGTGCCGCTGGTGATCTTCTTGGGAACTTTCCTACACCCGCGGAAATCCTAAGAAGGCTGCCCGCACGCCACATTTTGCCGCGGCGACGCAGGGCGGCAGCTCTATCTTGGGCTGGCACCTGTGTAACGAAACCTGATTATCGACGCAGCCGGCCGTGACCGCGCTGCGACTTTCGTGCGAGCCGACCAAGGGCCGCAGGAAACTTGCTTGGGAGGGGAGAACTTTTGCGCAAAGCCCGAGTCTATGGTTGCAAGCCTGAACGATGGCAATCGCAACGCTCCTTCGAGCTTACTGAGGAGTGTTCATGCTAACCCAGGAAGAGGATCAGCAGCTTGTCGAGCGCGTGCAGCGCGGCGACAGGCGAGCGTTCGATCTGTTGGTGCTGAAGTATCAGCACAAGATTCTCGGGTTGATCGTGCGTTTCGTACACGACACCCATGAGGCGCAGGACGTGGCGCAGGAAGCCTTCATCAAGGCTTACCGGGCGCTCGGGAATTTCCGCGGTGACAGTGCTTTTTATACCTGGCTGTACCGCATCGCCATCAACACGGCGAAGAACTATCTGGTGTCCCGTGGAAGACGGCCGCCAGACAGCGATGTGAGCTCCGAGGATGCGGAGTTTTACGACGGCGATCATGGTCTCAAGGATCTCGAGTCCCCAGAACGCTCGTTGTTGCGGGATGAAATCGAAGGCACTGTCCATCGCACCATCCAGCAACTGCCGGAAGATTTGCGTACGGCCCTGACGCTGCGCGAGTTCGATGGTCTGAGTTACGAGGACATTGCCAGTGTCATGCAATGCCCGGTGGGTACCGTGCGCTCTCGAATCTTCCGCGCTCGGGAGGCCATAGATAAAGCCCTGCAACCTCTGTTGCAGGACACCTGAGACAGCGGCGACAGCCAAGAGAGGAACCGCCATGAGTCGTGAAGCTTTGCAGGAATCGCTGTCCGCGGTAATGGATAACGAAGCGGACGAACTGGAACTGCGTCGGGTATTGAATGCCGTCGACGATGCCGAAACCCGTGCCACCTGGTCGCGTTACCAGGTAGCCCGTGCAGCCATGCACAAGGAACTGCTGCTGCCCAAGCTGGATATTGCCTCGGCAGTATCTGCGGCGCTGGCCGACGAGGCCGTGCCGGCCAAGGTCAAGCAGGGCCCGTGGCGCAGCATCGGCCGCCTGGCCGTGGCCGCTTCGGTGACCGTTGCCGTACTGGCGGGTGTGCGTTTCTACAACCAGGACGAAATCAGCGGTGCCGAACTTGCTGCCCAGCAGCCCGTGCAGCAAGGCCTGAGCGTGCCACAGGCACAAGGCCCGGCCGTACTGGCAGGCTATAGTGAAGGCAGCGAGCAGGCGCCAGGCCCGATGGCCAACGGCGTGCTGCAGAACCAGGCCGGTTGGGACAAGCGTCTGCCGGACTACCTGCGCCAGCACGCTCAGGAATCAGCGCTCAAGGGCACTGAAACCGCCTTGCCTTACGCTCGCGCCGCCAGCCTGGAAAACCGCTAGTAAGGAGGATCATGCGCGCGCTCCCTCTCCTGTCGCTGCTGCTTGGCAGCAGCCTGGCAGTGCAGGCCCTGGCTGCCAACTCCTCGCCCGAGGCGAGTGAGTGGCTGAACAAGCTGGCCCGGGCCGAACAAGCGCAGAGCTACCAGGGTTCGTTCGTCTACGAACGCAATGGCAGCTTTTCCAGCCACGATATCTGGCATCGCGTCCAGGCCGGCAAGGTCAGCGAGCGGCTGTTGCAGCTCGACGGCGCGGCGCAGGAAATCGTGCGTGTGGATGGCGAGGTGCAATGCGTCAGCGGCGCCTTGGTCAGCGGAGTGGGCACCCCGCCCGATTCGGCCGCGCGCGTGCTCGACCCCCTCAAGCTGATGAGCTGGTACGACCTGAGCGTCGCGGGCAAGTCCCGCGTCGCCGGGCGTGATGCGGTGATTGTCACCCTGCGCCCGCGCGACCAGCACCGCTACGCCTTCGAATTGCACCTGGATCGCCAGACCGGCCTGCCGCTGCGCTCGTTGATGCTCAACGACAAGGGCCAGTTGCTCGAGCGCTTCCAGATGACCCGCCTGGACACCGACGCCACCCTCACCGATGCCGATTTGGCCGGCAGCGCCGCGTGCAAACCGGTCGAGCGGGTGGCGGCCACCACTGCCGAAGCCGTTGCCGGTTGGCGCTCCGACTGGCTGCCGCCGGGTTTCGAGCTGATCAACAGCAGCGTACGGCGTGACCCCGAGCGCAAGAGCACGGTCAGCAGCCTGATGTACGACGATGGCCTGGCGCGTTTCTCGGTGTTCCTCGAGCCTGTCAGCGAAGGGGCGGGCACTGACACCCGCGCCCAGCTTGGCCCCACCGTCGCGGTTTCGCGCCACCTCACTACGCCCAAGGGCAAGGTCATGGTCACCGTGGTCGGCGAGATCCCACTGGGTACTGCCGAGCGCGTGGCACTGTCGATGCGGGCCCAGGATGCCCAGGCCAGTCAATGACGGTGGCCTTGCTGACAGCTTCTGTTACACAGTGCTGACATGAAATTAACGCATTGTCATTTGCAATCCAGCCGCAAATTTTCTATAGGTCAGGCTTCTCGGAGTCTGGCCTTTCCTGCGTTTGCAGGGCCTTACTGCTAACTACGCTCGTTGTGACGGGAGCCGTATGTCAATACCACGCTTGAAAACCTACCTATCGATGTTCGCCGCCGTGCTGATGCTCGGCCAGGTGCTCGCCGCCCAGGCCGAGGAGTCGCTGCCCGACTTCACTACCCTGGTCGAGCAGGCCTCGCCGGCGGTGGTCAACATCAGTACCAAGCAGAAACTGCCGGACCGCCGCGTCGCCGCCGGGCAGATGCCCGACCTCGAAGGCCTGCCGCCGATGTTCCGCGAATTCTTCGAGCGCAACATGCCGCAGCAGCCGCGTTCGCCCCGTGGCGACCGCCAGCGCGAGGCCCAGTCGCTGGGCTCGGGCTTCATCATTTCCAGCGATGGTTACGTGCTGACCAACAACCACGTGGTTGCCGATGCCGACGAGATCATCGTGCGCCTGTCCGACCGCAGCGAGCTGCAAGCCAAGCTGGTGGGCACCGACCCGCGCACCGACGTGGCCCTGCTCAAGGTCGAGGGCAAGAACCTGCCGACCGTCAAGCTGGGCGACTCCGAGAAGCTCAAGGTAGGTGAGTGGGTGCTGGCCATCGGTTCGCCGTTCGGCTTCGACCATTCGGTGACCAAGGGTATCGTCAGCGCCAAGGGCCGCACCCTGCCCAATGACACCTACGTACCGTTCATCCAGACCGACGTGGCCATCAACCCGGGTAACTCTGGTGGCCCGCTGTTCAACATGAAGGGCGAGGTGGTGGGTATCAACTCGCAGATATTCACCCGTTCCGGCGGCTTCATGGGCCTGTCCTTCGCCATCCCGATCGACGTGGCCATCGACGTCTCCAACCAGTTGAAGAAAGACGGCAAGGTCAGCCGCGGCTGGCTGGGCGTGGTCATTCAGGAGGTCAACAAGGACCTCGCCGAGTCCTTCGGCCTGGATAAGCCGGCCGGTGCGCTGGTAGCCCAGGTGTTGGAGAACGGCCCGGCTGCCAAGGGTGGCCTGCAGGTGGGTGACGTGATCCTGAGCATGAACGGCCAGCCGATCGTCATGTCGGCCGACCTGCCGCATCTGGTCGGCAGCCTGAAAGACGGCGCGGTGGCCAAGCTTGAGATCATCCGCAACGGCAAGCGCCAGAACCTCGACGTGACCGTCGGCGCCCTGCCGGATGATGATGCCGACATCGGCACCGGTGGCGAAGGCAGTGCCGAGCGCAGCAGCAACCGCCTGGGCGTTTCCGTGGCTGACCTCAGCGCCGAGCAGAAGAAGTCGCTTGAGCTCAAGGGCGGCGTGGTCATCAAGGAAGTGCAGGACGGCCCGGCGGCGCTGATCGGCCTGCGCCCGGGTGATGTCATCAGCCACCTGAACAACCAGGCCATCGGCTCGGCCAAGGAATTCACCGAAATTGCCAAGGGCCTGCCGAAGAACCGTTCGGTGTCGATGCGCGTGCTGCGTCAGGGCCGTGCCAGTTTCATCACCTTCAAGTTGGCTGAATAAGCTGATCGCAAGGTAGGAAAAGGGCAGCTTCGGCTGCCCTTTTACGTAGCAGTCAATATTACAAAGCTCTACGGGGGGGGGGGGCGGGCTTGCGCCGCCATGAAGCCTGATCAGGCAGTGCGGGAGGCTGATCGGGCCTCATCGCGGGGCAAGCCCGCTCCCACAAGGGGTGTAGAGCAGCCGATAGAGGAATCTCCCATATCCCTGCGGCTTGAGGTACAATTCCCGGCTATTTTTCGGCGGGCGTCCGGCTCGCAGCCTTTTCGAGTGTTGACCCGTGAGTGATTTGAGTCATATCCGCAATTTCTCCATCATCGCCCACATCGACCATGGCAAGTCGACGCTGGCCGACCGTTTCATCCAGATGTGCGGTGGCCTGTCGGCGCGCGAAATGGAAGCCCAGGTCCTCGACTCCATGGACCTGGAGCGCGAGCGCGGGATCACCATCAAGGCCCACAGCGTCACCCTGCACTACAAGGCGCAGGACGGCAAAACCTACCAGCTGAACTTCATCGATACCCCTGGCCACGTCGACTTCACCTATGAAGTTTCGCGTTCGCTGGCGGCGTGCGAAGGTGCCTTGCTGGTGGTCGACGCAGGCCAGGGCGTCGAAGCCCAGTCGGTAGCCAACTGCTACACCGCCATCGAGCAGGGCCTGGAAGTCATGCCGGTGCTGAACAAGATGGACCTGCCCCAGGCCGACCCGGACCGCGTCAAGGACGAGATCGAGAAGATCATCGGCATCGACGCCACCGACGCCGTGGCCTGCAGCGCCAAGAGCGGCATGGGCGTGGACGAGGTGCTCGAGCGCCTGGTGCACACCATCCCCGCCCCTGAAGGCGAAATCGACGCGCCGTTGCAGGCGCTGATCATCGACTCCTGGTTCGACAACTACCTGGGCGTGGTCTCGCTGGTGCGTGTGCGCCATGGCCGCGTCAAGAAAGGTGACAAGATCCTGGTCAAGTCCACCGGCAAGGTGCACCTGGTCGACAGCGTCGGCGTGTTCACCCCGAAACACACGCAAACCGCCGACCTGAAAGCCGGTGAAGTGGGCTTCATCATCGCCAGCATCAAGGACATTCACGGCGCGCCGGTAGGTGACACCCTGACCCTGTCCTCGACCCCTGAGGTCGAAGTGCTGGCTGGTTTCAAGAAGATTCAGCCGCAGGTATACGCCGGCCTGTTCCCGGTCAGCTCCGACGACTTCGAAGACTTCCGCGACGCCCTGCAAAAGCTGACGCTCAACGACTCGTCGCTGCAGTACATGCCGGAAAGCTCCGATGCACTGGGCTTCGGCTTCCGTTGCGGCTTCCTCGGCATGCTGCACATGGAGATCATCCAGGAGCGCCTGGAGCGCGAATACGACCTGGACCTGATCACCACCGCACCAAGCGTAATCTACGAGCTGGAGCTGAAAACCGGCGAAACCATCGTCGTCGACAACCCGTCGAAGCTGCCGGACGTCTCGTCGGTCACCGATTTCCGCGAGCCGATCGTCACCGCCACCATCCTGGTTCCGCAGGAACACCTGGGCAACGTCATCACCCTGTGTATCGAAAAACGCGGCGTGCAGCGTGACATGCAATTCCTCGGCAGCCAGGTGCAAGTGCGCTATGACATGCCGATGAACGAGGTGGTGCTGGACTTCTTCGACCGCCTCAAGTCCACCAGCCGCGGCTACGCTTCGCTGGACTATCATTTCGATCGCTACCAATCGGCCAACCTGGTCAAGCTGGACGTGCTGATCAACGGTGACAAGGTCGATGCCCTGGCACTGATCGTGCACCGTGACAATGCCGCCTACAAAGGCCGCGCGTTGACCGAGAAGATGAAGGAACTGATCCCTCGCCAGATGTTCGACGTGGCGATCCAGGCAGCCATCGGCGGCCAGATCATCGCGCGGACAACCGTCAAGGCGCTCAGAAAGAACGTACTGGCCAAATGCTACGGTGGCGACGTCAGCCGTAAGAAAAAGCTGCTCGAGAAGCAGAAAGCCGGTAAGAAACGCATGAAACAGGTGGGTAACGTGGAGATTCCACAGGAAGCCTTCCTCGCCGTGCTCAGGTTGGATAGCTAGGTCCTATGTCGCTAAATTTCCCGCTGTTGCTCGTCATTGCCGTAGCCGTCTGTGGCCTGTTGGGCCTGATCGACCTGCTGTTCCTGGCCCCGCGCCGGCGGGCGGCGATCGCCACCTACCAGGGCAGCGTCACCCAGCCAGAAATGGCCGTGGTGGAGCGGCTGAACAAGGAACCGTTGCTGGTGGAGTACGGCAAGTCGTTCTTCCCGGTACTGTTCATCGTGCTGGTGCTGCGCTCGTTCCTGGTCGAGCCGTTCCAGATTCCTTCGGGGTCGATGAAACCGACCCTCGAAGTGGGCGACTTCATCCTGGTGAACAAGTTCTCCTACGGCATTCGCCTGCCGGTGATCGACAAGAAGGTCATCGAAGTAGGTGACCCGCAGCGCGGCGATGTGATGGTGTTCCGCTACCCGAGCGACCCGAACGTCAACTACATCAAGCGTGTGGTCGGCCTGCCGGGCGACCAGATCAGCTACACCAACGACAAGCGCCTGTTCGTCAACGGCCAGCCGGTCGCTGAACAGCTGGTCGGCAGCGAGCCGGGTACCTTGGGCAGCGCTCAGCTGTACAAGGAGAAACTGGGCGAGGCCGAGCACCTGATCCGCAAGGAAATGACCCGTTACCGCATGCCGCCGGACCAGCAATGGACCGTGCCGGCCGGGCATTACTTCATGATGGGCGACAACCGCGACAACTCCAACGACAGCCGCTACTGGGATGACCCCAACATTCCAAAAGAACTGCACGGCATGGTTCCGGACCGCAACATCGTCGGCAAGGCCTTCGCCGTGTGGATGAGCTGGCCGGAACCGAAACTGAGCCACTTGCCGAACCTGTCGCGGGTCGGCCTGATCCACTGAGCATCGACGGCGCTGTCTGCGGACAGCGCCGATTGCATTTCTGACATAGGCTTGTGTTCTCAAGGACAGAGTTCTCGCCGTTTGCACGACGAGCACAGCCAAACCGTCTTTCAGGATGTTGATTTGAATAACCCGTTGAACACCGCTGGAGTGGCCCGATGAGCGCCTCTCTCGACCGCCTGGAGCGCAAGCTCGGCTACACCTTCAAGAACCAGGACCTGATGCTGCTGGCCCTGACTCACCGCAGCTATGCCGGGCGCAACAACGAGCGCCTGGAGTTCCTCGGTGATGCCATTCTCAACTTCGTGGTCGGCGAAGCGCTGTTCGAGCGCTTCCCCCAGGCCCGCGAAGGCCAGCTGTCGCGCCTGCGTGCACGCCTGGTCAAGGGCGAGACCCTGGCCCGTCTGGCCCGTGGCTTCGATTTGGGTGAATACCTGCGCCTGGGTTCGGGCGAACTCAAGAGCGGCGGTTTTCGCCGTGAGTCGATTCTCGCCGATGCCCTCGAGGGCCTGATTGGCGCGATCTACCAGGACGCCGACATGCAGACCGCCCGCGAGCGGATCCTGGCCTGGCTGACCGACGAGTTCGAAGGCCTGACCCTGGTGGACACCAACAAGGACCCGAAAACCCGCCTGCAGGAGTTCCTGCAGTCCCGCGCCTGCGAACTGCCACGCTACGAAGTGGTGGACATCCAGGGCGAACCGCACTGCCGGACCTTCTTCGTCGAATGCGAAGTGGTGCTGCTGAACAACAAGAGCCGTGGCCAGGGCGTGAGCCGGCGTATCGCCGAGCAGGTCGCCGCCGCCGCTGCATTGATCGCCCTGGGCGTGGAGAATGGCAATGACTGAGAACACTTCGACCCGCTGTGGCTATGTAGCCATCGTCGGTCGCCCGAACGTGGGCAAGTCCACGCTGCTCAACCACATCCTCGGGCAAAAGCTTGCGATCACCTCGCGCAAGCCGCAGACCACCCGCCACAACATGCTCGGCATCAAGACCGAGGGTGACGTGCAGGCGATCTACGTCGACACCCCTGGCATGCACAAGGCCAACGACAAGGCCCTGAACCGCTACATGAACCGCAACGCCTCGGCGGCGCTCAAAGACGTCGATGTGGTGATCTTCGTGGTCGACCGCACCAAGTGGACCGACGAGGACCAACTGGTGCTGGAGCGTGTGCAGTACGTCACCGGCCCGCTGATCATCGCGGTCAACAAGACCGACCGCATGGAAGAGAAGGCCGAGTTGATCCCGCACCTGCAGTGGCTGCAGGAGCAACTGCCCAACGCCGAAGTGATGCCGATTTCCGCGCAGCAGGGGCATAACCTCGAGGCGCTGGAAGCGCAGATCGCCAAGCACCTGCCGGAAAACGACCACTTCTTCCCCGAAGACCAGATCACCGACCGCAGCAGCCGCTTCCTGGCCGCCGAACTGGTGCGCGAGAAGATCATGCGCCAGCTGGGTGCGGAGCTGCCGTACCAGATCACCGTGGAAATCGAGGAGTTCAAGCAGCAGGGCCATGTGCTGCACATCCATGCGCTGATCCTGGTGGAACGCGACGGCCAGAAGAAGATCATCATTGGCGACAAGGGCGAGCGCATCAAGCGCATCGGCTCCGAGGCGCGCAAGGACATGGAAGTGCTGTTCGACTCCAAGGTCATGCTCAACCTGTGGGTCAAGGTCAAGGGCGGCTGGTCCGACGACGAACGCGCCCTGCGTTCGCTGGGTTACGGCGACCTGTAACCGTCAGGCTTGCCCCGTATCTCTTGTGGGAGCGGGCTTGCCCCGCGATGGCCATCGCGGGGCAAGCCCGCTCCCACAAGCATTTCTGGCATCGAGTGATCCCCCATGGACCAACCCACCCCGCAACCCGCCTACGTGCTGCACAGCCGCGCCTACAAGGAAACCAGCGCGCTGGTGGACTTCCTCACCCCCCAGGGGCGAGTGCGCGCGGTGCTGCGCCGGGCCCGCGGCAAGGGTGGCAGCCTGGTGCGCCCGTTCGTGCCGCTGGAGGTGGAGCTGCGCGGGCGCGGCGAACTGAAGAATGTCGGGCGCCTGGACAGCAGCGGCATCGCGGCCTGGTTGCATGGCGATGCGCTGTTCAGCGGGTTGTACCTCAACGAACTGCTGATGCGCCTGCTGCCCGCCGAAGCGCCGCACCCGGCGCTGTTCGAGCATTACACCCTCACGCTGCAGGCGCTGGCCGCCGGCCGCCCGCTGGAGCCTTTGCTGCGCTCGTTCGAATGGCGTCTGCTGGACGAACTGGGCTATGCCTTCGCCTTGGACCACGACGCCAACGGCCTGCCGGTGGCCGACGAAGGGCTTTACCGCTTGCAGGTGGACGCAGGCCTTGAGCGCGTCGAGCTGTTCCAGCCCGGCCTGTTCAAGGGCACCGAGCTGTTGGCCCTGGCCCAGGCTCAGTGGGAGGCGCCCGGCGCCTTGCTGGCTGCCAAGCGCCTGATGCGCCAGGCCCTGGCCGTGCACCTGGGGCCCAAGCCGCTGGTCAGCCGGGAACTGTTTCGCAAGCGTTGATCAGCACGTATGCTGTCGGCCTCAACCCTCAGGAGTGCCCCTTCGTGACTCACAGCAACCGCATGCTTCTTGGCGTCAACATCGACCACGTGGCGACCCTGCGCCAGGCCCGGGGCACGCGTTACCCAGACCCGGTCAAGGCCGCGCTGGACGCCGAGGAAGCGGGTGCCGACGGCATCACCGTGCACCTGCGCGAAGACCGCCGGCATATCCAGGAGCGTGACGTGGTGCTGCTCAAGGACGTGCTGCAGACCCGCATGAACTTCGAGATGGGCGTCACCGAGGAAATGATGGCGTTCGCCGAGAAGATCCGCCCGGCGCACATTTGCCTGGTGCCGGAAACCCGCCAGGAGTTGACCACCGAAGGTGGCCTGGATGTGGCCGGCCAGGAAGCACGCATCAAGGCTGCAGTGGAGCGCCTGGCGCGCACCGGCGCCGAGGTGTCGCTGTTCATCGACGCCGACGAACGGCAGATCGAGGCCTCGCGTCGTGTCGGAGCCCCGGCCATCGAACTGCACACCGGTCGCTACGCCGATGCCCAAACGCCAACCGACGTGGCCGATGAGCTGCAGCGCATCAAGGATGGCGTGGCCTTCGGCGTCGGCCAGGGCCTGATCGTCAACGCCGGCCACGGCCTGCACTACCACAACGTCGAGGCGGTGGCGGCGATCAAGGGCATCAACGAGCTGAACATCGGCCACGCCCTGGTAGCCCATGCGCTGTTCGTCGGCTTCAAGGCCGCAGTGGCCGAAATGAAGGCGCTGATCGTCGCGGCTTCGCGGTAATTCGTCCATCGCGGGGCAAGCCCGCTCCCACGCAGCTGCGTGGGAGCGGGCTTGCCCCGCGATGCCTTTACAGCGCCCCGAACACCAAGGTAAACCGCGTCGGCCCGCAAGCCGGACTGCTCACCTCGACCCGCCCGCCATGCAACTGCATGATCGACTTCACGATCGCCAGCCCCAACCCGGTACCGCCTTCCAGCCTTGAACGCCCGGCCCCGGCCCTATAGAAACGTTCGAACAGGTGCGGCAGGTGCGCCTCACCGATACCCGGCCCGCTGTTCTCTACCCAGATGGCCACCTCGTTCGCCAGGCGCTCGATCCCCACCGCCACCGGCTGCCCCGCCGGCCCATGGCGTATGGCATTGCTCAGCAGGTTCGACAGCGCTCGCTGGAACATCAGCCGGTCGGCCATGGCGGTACCCCAGCCGTGCATGTGAAGTGAAATATCCTTGAGCTCGGCGCTGTAGGCGAACAACTCGCTGACCCGCGACACTTCATCGGCCAGCGCCAGCGGCACCAGGTTCAGCTGGCTCTGCGGCTGGCTCACCTGGGCGAGGAACAGCATGTCGTTGATGATGCGGCTGAGCCGGGTCAGTTCCTCGACACTGTCTTCGAGCGCTTCGCGGTACTTGTCGCCATCACGTTCCCGGGCCAGGGTCACCTGGGCCTGGCCCATCAGGTTGCCGATGGGCGTGCGCAGTTCATGGGCCAGGTCATCGGAAAACTGCGACAGCTGGCTGACGCCCTGGTCCAGGCGGTCGAGCATGACGTTGATGGCCCGGGCCAACTCGGCAAGTTCTTCCGGCAGGCCGTCCTGGGGCAGGCGGTGGCCCAGGTCCTGGGCCGACACCTGCCCGGCAATGCGCCGGAAGTGGCGCAGCGGGCGCAAGCCGCGCTGTACCAGCTTCCAGGCGACCATGCCGATCAGCAGCAACAGCAGCGGCAGGGCCAGCAGGGTCGAGTGCAGGTACGCTTCGAGCAACGCGTTGTCGTCGCCGCGCTCCAGCGACATCAGCACTTTCACCGGGGTGTCGTCGCGCAGGCGCATCAGGCGGCTGGCGGTAAGAATCTGCCTGCCTTCGGCGTCGCGCCATTCGTGGAAGGCCAGCCGGTTGTCGGCCTCAAGCGCCAGCAGGTGCTGCGATTGCAGCGCCGGGCCCAGGCTCAGCAGGGCAGGGTGGCGGCCAGCTACGGCGAGCACGCTCAGGCTGAGGTTATCGTGGCCCATCACCAGGTCGAGCAGCGGGTGGGCGCGGGCGCCGAGGTCGTCGCTGCGCAGGTCTACCCGCAGGTTGTGCTCCACCTGCTGCATCTTGCGGGTCAAATCCTTGCGTGCACGGCTGTCCAGTTCGTGGTCCAGGGCAAACACCGCCAGGCACGCCAGCAGCAGCACCAACGCGGCCCCCAGCAGGGTGACGGTGAGGCCCAGGCGCAGCGACAGGGTGTTGCGCTTCACACCCGTGCCTCGAGCACGTAGCCCACGCCGCGCAGGGTATGGATCAGCTTGTCTTCGAACGGGTCGTCGATTTTCGCCCGCAGGCGGCGGATCGACACCTCCACTACGTTGGTATCGCAATCGAAGTTCATGTCCCACACCAGCGAGATGATCTGGGTACGTGACAGCACCTCGCCGCTCTGGCGCATCAACAGGTGGAGCAGGGCGAACTCCTTGGCGGTCAGGTCGATGCGCTGGCCGCCGCGAAAGGCCCGGTGCCGGCCAGGGTCGAGCTCCAGGTCGGCGACTTTCAGCGTGCTCGGTTGCAGGCGCTGGTCGTTGCGCCGCAGCAGGCTGCGGATACGTGCCAGCAGTTCGGGAAATTCGAAAGGCTTGAGCAGGTAGTCGTCGGCGCCCAGGTCCAGGCCCTTGACCCGGTCGGCCAGGCGACCGTGGGCGGTGAGCATCATGATCCGCGTGGCGGATTCGGCGCGCAGGCGCTGCAGTACGCCCCAGCCGTCCAGTTCAGGCAGGTTGACGTCGAGGATCACCAGGTCGTAGGGCTGCTGGCGGGCCAGGTGCAGGCCATCGGTGCCGGTGTGGGCGCAGTCCACCACGTAGCCGTTTTCGCGCAGGCCTTGCTGCAGGTAGTCGGCGGTACGGGGTTCGTCCTCGATGATCAGTAGGCGCATGGTCGGGCTCGTTGGTGGAAAGGGTGGCGATTCTCGACCCTGTAGCGGGATCAGGGTCAAGCGCCGGGGATGTTACGGGATGCAAGCGGGGAAGCGGCGGGGATAACGGATTTGTAATGTTCGGGTCATGTGCCGGACAGGCCTGGCCTTGTTGCAGGGCATCCTTGCCTTGCAAGACTGTAATCCTCGCCTCACCTTGGCGTTAGCTGCCCCTTGCCAAGATGGTCCGGTCGAAACGGTTATCACGAGGCAAGCATGATGAACCCGAGCAAATACCTGCTGCTGGCGATTCTCGCCCTGGGCAGCACCAGCGTTTTCGCCGAGGGTGGCGCGGAGCGCTCGAAACAGTTCTGGCAGGCGTTCCGCGAGGACCAGGTGCGCCTGCATGGTGATGACAATCAGCAAGTGCTGGCTGAGCGCGAGCGCAAGGCCGAGGAAAAGGCCCGCGAGGTGGCCAAGGACTGAACGGTCTGAGTGTGGTGTATTACCTGTAGGAGCTGGCTTGCCAGCGATGGGGCTTGGCCTGGGTAAAAAGGCTGATGGCCCTATCGCCGGCAAGCCGGCTCCTACAGGGGAGGCGCGTGCCTGGGTTACTTGCGTGCCAGCAAGGTCGCCCGGCGCGGCGCCGGCAGGCCTTCGACGGTCTTGCCGTGGTCGTTGGGGTCGAGGAAATCGCCCAGCGACTGGTAGCGCATCCATTCGGTGCTGCGCTGCTCCTCGACGCTGGTGACGCTGACGTCGACGCAGCGCACATCGCTGAACCCGGCCCGGCGCAACCAGCGCTCCAGCGCCGGTACCGATGGTAGATACCAGACGTTGCGCATCTGCGCGTAGCGGTCCTCGGGCACCAGCACCTGGTTTTCGTCGCCTTCGATCACCAGGGTTTCCAGCACCAGCTCACCGCCCTTGACCAGGCAGTCCTTGAGCGCCAGCAGGTGCTCGATGGGCGAGCGGCGGTGGTAGAACACCCCCATCGAGAACACCGTGTCGAAGCCCTCCAGGTTGGCTGGCAGGTCTTCCAGGGCGAACGGCAGGTGCCAGGCCGCAAGCTCCGGCAGGTACTGCTGCACCGCCTGAAACTGGCAGAAGAACAGCCAGTTCGGGTCGACGCCGATGACCATGTCGGCGCCGGCACCGAGCATGCGCCACTGGTAGTAACCGTTGCCGCAGCCGACATCCAGTACGCGTTTGCCCTTGAGGTCCAGGTGCGGGCCGACCCGCGACCATTTCCAGTCCGAGCGCCATTCGGTGTCGACATGCACGCCAAATAGATCGAACGGGCCTTTGCGCCATGGCGACAGCCCCATCAGCGCCTCGCGCACCTGAGCGCGGGTGGCGTCATCGCAAACGCAGTCCAGGCGCAGGCCATCGGCCAGGTCGACCTCGCTGGGCGCCAGCTTCGGCAGGGCCTCAAGCGCGCCGCGCCAGCGGTCCAGGTCGCCGTGGCCCTTGTCCATCTTGGCGTCGAGTTGTGCCTGCAGGCCTTGGGACCAGGTGGCAAGGGGCGTGCCCGCCAGGCGGCGGACGAGGGGGGACAGATCGATCATGGCAGGGCTATCAGCGAGGCGAAATTCAGGCATTGGAACCACGGCACGACCTTGCTGAAACCAGCGGCCAGCAGGCGTTGCTCGTGGGTTTGCAGGGTGTCGGGCTTCATCACGTGCTCGATGGCGCTGCGTTTCTGGGCGATTTCCAGTTCGCTGTAGCCATTGGCCCGCTTGAAGTCCAGGTGCAGTTCGTTGAGCAACAGTTGCTGCTCTTCATCCTCGAAGCGCAGCTTTTCCGAAAGAATCAGCGCGCCGCCCGGCAGCAGGGCCTGGCGAATGCACCCGAGCAGCTCCAGGCGTTGCTCGGGTGCGATGAACTGCAGGGTGAAGTTCATCGCCACCACCGAGGCCGGCTGCAGCGCCAAGGTCAGGATATCGGCTTCGAGCACCTGTACCGGCAGCAGTTCCTGGAACATCGAGTCCTGGGCGGTGAGGTACTGGCGGCAGCGCTCGACCATGGCCGCAGAGTTGTCCACTGCGATCACCTGGCAGCCGTCGGCACGCACATGCCGGCGCAGCGCCTGGGTCACCGCGCCCAGAGAGGCGCCCAGGTCGTACAGCGCGGTATTGGGCTGGGCGAAGCGCGCAGCCAGCACGCCGAGGTTCTCGACAATGGTGGGGTAGCCGGGCACCGAGCGCTTGATCATGTCCGGGAACACCTGCACCACGGCCTCGTTGAAGACGAAGTCGGGCACCTGTTCCAGGGGCTGGGCGAATAGGCGGTCGGGTTCTTTGCTCACAGTGGGTCCAGGCGGCTTGCAATCCAGAGGGGGCGCATTCTAGCCAAACCCTGGCCTGCTTGCATGACTGGCTGACCGGCGCAGGCGCCTCACTTCACTCGCACAGCGCAGTCGAAGGTCTGCACCGGGCGTACCTCCGGGGCCCAGGGCTGTTGGTAAACCAGCACCAGGTGGCCTTCACCAGCGGCCTTGGCCTCAAAGCGCCAGGTGGAAATACCGGCGCTGCCGACGATGCCGGCCTCTTCCGGGGCGCTGTATACCTCGGGGCCGAGGCTGCGCAGGATGTTCGAGGCCGGGTTCTGTACCAGCCAGCGGTAGCCGGTGCTGGGGTTGCTTGGCAGGCTCAGGGTCATCCCCTGGCCGACCTGCAGGCGTTGCGGGCATTCGCTTTCGGCGTCCAGTTCGACATTGCGTTGCGGCTGTTGCGCGCAGGCGCCCAACAGCGCCAGGCCAAGCAGGAACAGTACACGGTAGTAGGGCATGGTGGCTCCGGTTCGGGGGCGAAATATCAGCGGGGCAGGAATACCTGCCTGCTGCTGTTGGGGATGCTGGATGCCTTAGGTTGCTGCTCCCGAGCCTGTTCAGGCTTGAATCAAGGGAGCAGGACCATGAATGCAAACAAGGCTGATTATGATCAGCTGCAACAGGACGCTGCAATCGTGCCGGGCAAGCTGGTGCAGGCCATGGCCGAACGCGACGGTGAGGGCGAGGGCGGTTTGACCCTCAGCCGCGAGCACATCATCACCATCAACCGTTATGTCAACTTCGTCTTTGCATTGCCCGCCACCCCCGACAACCTGCAGCGTTGGCTGGGCTACAGGGATATCGACGAGCCAGAGCTCAAACCGGCTGCGTGGGGCAAGCTGTTCGCCGACCTGCGCACCCATGCGCGCAGTTGGGCGCCGCTCTCGGACAGCAGCAAGCGCCTGTCCAGCCAGCTGGCGGCGACCGCCAACTCGATCGGTAGTGCAGGCGAGGCGATCGTCGAGCTGACCGCCGAGGTCCTCAAGCTGAACAAGCAGAGCGAATGGCGGGACGTCGCTTTGCGTGCCCCGCTGCCGTTGGGGACCAGCGACCGCGAGTCGGTGTCGATGCTGGTCGAGTACATGCAGTTTCTCAATGAAGATGTACGCGCTTATGCCGCCCAGGTTACTGCCGTGCAGAAGCAAACCGAAATGTTTCGCGATACGGCCCGCTTCAAGTTGATTCCTGCGGTCAAGACCAAGGGCCAGGCTGTCGAGCGCAAACAGAGCGATGGTGAGGTCGAGCGCCTGCGCAGCCAGCTGGCAGAGCTGGACGCCGAAATCGAAGCGCTGAACAAGGAGTATGACCAGTACGTCAAGATGGCGCTGAGCGGGCTGGCGGCCGGGGTGATCGGCGCAGTGATCACCGGGGGCATTTATGGCAGCAAGGCCGAGAAGGTACGCAAGGAGCGCAAGGCGCGCCAGGCTGAGCGGCGTGCGGTTGGCGAGCAACTGCGCGTGCGGGTCAACCTGGAGGGGCGCATGGAGGTGCTGGCCACCTTCATCAACGAACTCGATACCCGCCTTCAGGATGTGGTGACGTCGGCGTCCCACCTGCAAACAGCCTGGGGCATCGTTGGCGCATATATCGACACTTCGATCTCACGTCTCGAACGTATCGACAACACCCAACGGCTGGCGATTTTCGGCCTGCATTTCAAGCAGTTTCTCAGCCAGTGGGCCGCCATCGAGAAAACCACCCTGCAACTGACCCGCATCTTCGACGAAGCCGCCTCGGCGCAATAAGGTGTAAGAACATGAACGACAACGTCACTTACCTGCAGCCCTCCGATGTGCCGCAAATGCAGCGCATCCTTGCCACGAACCAGGCATTCACCTCGGCGTGGCAGAAGGGCACGTTTAAATTTGCGCCACTGCTTCAAGAAGGCCTTGAGCGGAACATGAAGCTGTTCGACGGCTGCCGCCGGCAATTGGCGGGCAATGCCCAGCGCCTGGTGGCGGAACTTGCCAGTGATCCTCTGGCCGACATCCTTGATGCCCTTGGCGAGGACGATGATGCAGAGCTGATCGGCCTTGCCGCAGAGACGCGTGAGACTGTCGTATCGCTATTGGGCCGTCTGCTGGCCCACCTGGCAAGCGAGCGCCAGGCACTTGTTGCATTGCCGGTACTGGATGGGGAGTCGAACAAGCAGCGGCTACTGAAACAGCAGCAAGCGACCGCTGCCACCGAGCGCCAACTGGCCGAGGAACACGGGCGTGAGGCCGCCAAGGCCGAAAGCGTGCTCAAGGCCATTGCCACCCTGGAAGCCAATGGCCTGCAAACGCGCTTCGACGGTGTCGTGCCTTCGCTTGCCGACTTGCAGAAGCTGGCGGCCCCCGGCGGTGAGGCGAAGATCACGGCCGAGGCTATTACCCAGGCCGTGGAACAGCTCAGGGTCGTGCTGGGTGATCTGATCGAAGGCATGCGCTACCAGCAGCTGCAACGTGAGCGCCGTGCGCTGCAGGAGCGTGTCAACGGCCTGGCTCGACAACTGCGCGAGTTGGCTCGGGCGCAGGCCGAGCTCAAGGCTAACCTGGCGGCGCTGGACGACTTGCCACGGCTGTTTGCGCTGCGTGCAGAGTGGGACAGCGAGATCAATGCCCTGCGCCATTCGTTGCAAGGCCGGCAGACGCAGATCGTCAGCCATGCAATGGCCAGTGCCAGTGACATCGCCTCGCTGGCGCAGGCGTTTGCGCTGCTGCTCGGCTTCCTTCGCAGCCTGCTCGAACAGGACCGTCGAGGGTTCTGAGAGCCTGGCACCGTCTGCCGGAGGCGTTGGCGGACGGTGCCTTCCATCTGGAGTATTCGAATGAACCCAAGACAATTGCATTACGACGTCCAGCAAGCCAAGGCGGTCGTGCTGCCTGGCGCGCTGATAGAGGCCATGGACGCACGAGAGGGCGCAGACCAGGCGGGCCTGCTGGTCACCCGGCCGGCCCTGCAGGCGCTCGATGCCTACCGCGCAAGTGTGCAGCATATGCCGTCTGATGTTGCTCAAGCCATGGAGTGGCTGGGGTACGAGCATATCAGCGAGCCCGAGCTGACGCCCGAGCGCATGCTGTTGCTGTTCCAGCAGTTGCGGGTACACGGTAACGCCTGGACGGCCTTGCGCGTGCAATGCCAGCAGGTCACCGTCGGGCTGCAACGGCATGCAGCCAGCATCGAGGCGCAAGGGAGCAAAGTGGTGGCATTGGGCGCTCGTACCCGTGCCCTGGGCGCCAACCAGGGAAGCTGGGAAAGTCTGCAACTCGCGCCGCCTGCCGCGCTCGATACCCATGACCTGCAGCTGCTTGCTGCCATGGGCGGCGAATTGGTGCGATTGCACGGGCTTGTGGATGATTATGACCAGCAGGTCGACACCTTGCGCATTGGCCTGCAGACCTTTCGCGATACCGCCCGCGAGCGCTTGGTGCCGTCCATTGTCGAGAAATGCCGGGCGGCAAGGCGCTTTGCCGGCTCGCCAGAGGCTGAAAACCTGAGCTGGGAACTAGGGATGCTCAATGAGGATATCAAGGCGGCAGAGCGCGACTATCAGCGTTACTCGAAGCAGTCATCTGCCGGCTGGGTTGGTGGCCCGTTCGGGTTTCTGATCAGCAGTTCGATTTATGGCAGCAAGGCCAAGGAGGCTCGCGCCGAGCAGAGGAGGCTTGAGCAACGTCACCGGCAGCTCAGCCAGCGCCTGACGCAGCACCGGCGGGTCGAGGGACGGGTCAACCAGCTCGACAGCGAGATGAAACTACTGCAAACCGAGCTGTGGGATGCGGTGCTTGCCAGCGGCCACTTGCATACCGCCTGGCAGACCATCGAGGCCTATCTGGAGAGTGCCATGGAACGCCTGCAACGCATGAATACCCGCCAGCAACTGGCGACATTCATGTTCCACTTCAGGCAGTTCCTGAGCCAGTGGGGGACCATCGGTGAGCATGCCAGGGGCATGAGCAAGGTGTTTGAATAGGGCGGGCCCTGCCGGCCCGCCTGTTCTGTTGTTTCAGTTGAACAGTACCTTCGCCACATCTGCATAGCGTTTGGCGAAGTGCACGGTCAGGCCTTCCTTCAGGTACGCCGGCAATTCGGCGAAATCGCCACGGTTGGGTTCCGGCAGGATCAGCTCGAAAATCTTCTGCCGGCGGGCGGCAATGACCTTCTCACGCACCCCGCCAATCGGCAACACCTGCCCGGTAAGTGTCAGCTCGCCGGTCATGGCCACGCCTTTTTTCGGGGCCTGGTCACGGGCCAGCGACAGCAGGGCGCTGGCCATGGTCACGCCAGCGCTGGGGCCGTCCTTGGGCGTGGCGCCTTCGGGTACGTGCAGGTGGATGAACGCCTCGTTGAAATAGCCCGCTTCGCCGCCGAAGGCTTTCAGGTTCGAGCTGATGTAGCTGTAGGCGATCTCGGCCGACTCCTTCATTACATCACCCAACTGGCCGGTGAGCTTCAAGCCGCGGTTGAGGGTGTGAATGCGTGTGGCCTCGATCGGCAAGGTGGCGCCGCCCATGCTGGTCCAGGCAAGGCCGGTGATCACGCCCTTGCCGGCCAGCACCTGCTCGCTGCGGAACACCGGCATGCCGAGGGCGGCCTCCAGGTCCTTGTTGGCGATCTTCAGTTTTGCATCCGGGTCGTCCAGCAGCTTGACCACGGCCTTGCGCACCAGCTTGCCCAGCTGTTTTTCCAGCTGGCGCACGCCGGCCTCGCGGGCGTAGCCCTCGATCACCGTGCGCAGGGCGCTGTCGCTGATGCCCAGGCTGCTTTTTGACACGCCGGCCTTGTCCAGCTGCTTGGGCCACAGGTGGCGCTTGGCGATGGCGAGCTTCTCTTCGGTGATGTAGCCGGACAGGCGGATCACTTCCATACGGTCGAGCAGGGGGCCGGGGATCGAGTCCAGAGTGTTGGCGGTACACACGAACAACACCTTGGACAGGTCCAGGCGCAGGTCCAGGTAATGGTCGAGGAAGTCGACGTTCTGCTCGGGGTCGAGGGTTTCGAGCAGCGCCGAGGCCGGGTCGCCCTGGTAGCTCTGGCCCATCTTGTCGATCTCGTCGAGCATGATCACCGGGTTCATCACCTCGACTTCCTTCAGCGCCTGCACCAGCTTGCCGGGCTGGGCGCCGATGTAGGTGCGTCGGTGGCCCTTGATTTCGGCCTCGTCGCGCATGCCGCCGACGCTGAAGCGGTAGAACGGCCGGCCGAGCGACTCGGCGATGGACTTGCCGATGCTGGTCTTGCCCACCCCGGGCGGGCCCACCAGCAGCACGATGGAGCCGCTGATCTCGCCCTTCCAGGCGCCCACGGCGAGAAATTCGAGGATGCGCTCCTTGATGTCGTCGAGCCCGGCATGGTGGCGGTCGAGCACCTTGCGCGCGTGCGCAAGGTCGAGCTTGTCGGCGCCATACACGCCCCAGGGCAGGGCGGTGGCCCATTCCAGGTAATTGCGGGTGACGGCGTATTCGGGCGAACCGGTTTCGAGGATGCCCAGCTTGCCCATTTCTTCGTCGATGCGCTTTTTCGCCTGCTCGGGCAGGGTCTTGCCTTCCAGGCGCTGCTGGAACTGTTCAAGGTCGGCGCTGCGGTCGTCCTTGGTCAGGCCCAGCTCCTGCTGGATCACCTTGAGCTGTTCCTTGAGGAAAAACTCGCGCTGGTGTTCGCCGATCTGCCGGTTCACCTCGGCGGAGATTTCGTTTTGCAGGCGGGCGACCTCGACCTCCTTGCGCAGCATCGGCAGCACTTTTTCCATGCGCTTGAGCATGGGCACGCAGTCGAGTACTTCCTGCAACTGGTTGCCGGTGGCGGAGGTCAGGGCGGCAGCGAAGTCGGTCAGCGGCGACGGGTCGTTGGGGCTGAAGCGGTTGAGGTAGTTCTTCAGCTCCTCGCTGTACAGCGGGTTGAGCGGCAGCAGCTCCTTGATCGCGTTGATCAGGGCCATGCCGTAGGCCTTGACCTCGTCGGTGGGCTCGGCCGGCTGGCGCGGGTACTCCACTTCCACCAGGTAGGGCGGGCGGTGGTGCTTGAGCCAGGTGCGAATGCGTACCCGGCTCAAGCCCTGGGCGACGAACTGCAGCTTGCCGCCTTCGCGGCTGGCATGGTGCACCTTCACCAGGGTGCCGTACTCGGGCAGCGCCTTGGTGTCGAAGTGGCGGTGGTCTTCCGGCGGGGTATCCATGAAGAACAGCGCCAGGCTGTGGTGCTCGGACTTGGCCACCAGGTCCAGGGTTTCGGCCCAGGGTTCCTCGTTGACGATCACCGGCAGCACCTGCGCGGGGAAGAACGGGCGGTTGTGGATCGGGATCACGTAGACCTTGTCCGGCAGTTGCTGGCCGGGCAGGGCGAGGTGGTGGCCGGTGCTGGCGGCTTTATCGAGGTGTTCGACTTCGCTGTGTTCGTCGGGATGTTCCGGGAAATCCTGCTGGTCGCTCATGGGGCACCTGCTTGAATGGCTATGGGTGCTTAGATGGGGAGCGGCGCTGCAGGTTTCAATGGCCGGCGGATGAACGATCTGTCACTGTCGCGGCGGCGAAGTTGTGCTCCACCCAACCGGATACGAGGCTGCCGATGGCGACGTTGCAAAGGATTCGAAAAGAGCTGGAACTGATGGTCAAGGACCCGCCGGCGGGGTGTTCGGCAGGGCCGTTCGCAGATGGCGAGCTGTTCGTGTGGAAGGCTTCGATCATGGGGCCGTCGGCGACGCCCTACGAGCAAGGGGTGTTCTTGCTGGAACTGGTTTTCCCGCAGGATTACCCGTTATCGGCGTTGCAGGTGAAGTTCCAGACCCGTATCTACCACCCCAATATTGGCAGCGGCGGGGAGGTGGGGCTGGATATTCTCGGTGACAACTGGTCACCGGCGCTGACCGTGGGCAAGGTGCTGTTGAGCATCATGTCGCTGTTGAGCGACCCCAACCCGGAGCCTGCGTTGCAGCCGCAGATTGCCGAGCAGTGGTTGCGCAATCGCAAGGCGTTCGATGACACCGCCAGGCAGTGGACCCGGCAGTACGCCATGTGACGGGTGCGGGGTGAATGGCACCGGCGTGGCCGGTGCCATTTACCCAGGTGCAGGTTATTCGCCCAATTTGTAGGCAATGATGTAGTCACCCATCTTGGTACCCAGCGAGCCGTGCCCACCAGCGACGATCAGCACGTACTGCTTGCCGTCCTTGCCGGTGTAGGTCATTGGCGTGGCCTGGCCGCCAGCCGGCAGGCGGGCGCTCCACAGCTGCTTGCCGTTGCTCACGTCATAGGCGCGCAGGTACTGGTCGAGGGTGCCGCTGAGGAAGCCCACGCCACCGGCCGTGACGATCGAGCCGCCCATGCTCGGCACACCGACCGGCAGGCCGATCGGCACCGGGGTGCTGTCGCGGGTGGTGCCGTTCTTGTACTTCCACACCACCTTGTTGGTGAACAGGTCGATCGCCGCCACATAGCCCCAGGCCGGAGCCTGGCAAGGCACGCCCAGCGGCGACATGAACGGGTGCATGGTCACCGCGTACGGTGCGCCGGTGTTCGGCTGCACGCCGCTGGTTTCGCTTTCGCGCTTGCTGCCGGCGGCCACTTGCTCACGCGGCACCATCTTCGATACGAAGGCCATGTAGTTGGGCGAGGTGAACAGCAGCTGGCGCACCGGGTCGACCGACACGCTGCCCCAGTTGAACACACCGACGTTGCCCGGGTAGACCAGCGTGCCCTGCTCGGACGGCGGGGTGTACTGGCCTTCGTAGCGCAGCTCGCGGAACTGGATGCGGCAGAGCATCTGGTCGAACGGCGTGGCGCCCCACATGGCCTGTTCGGTCAGTTCCGGGCCGAGCAGGTTGAGGTCGGAGCGGGCCTGGGTCGGCGCGGTGCGGTCACCCTTGACCGCGCCTTGCGGTACCGGGATTTCGCGAATCGGCACAATCGGCGTACCGTCGCGGCGGTCGAGCACGTACAGGCTGCCCTGCTTGGTCGGCACGATCACCGCAGGTTTTACCCCGTCGTCGGTCTTCAGGTGTACCAGGGTCGGCTGGCTGCCGACGTCCATGTCCCAGAGGTCGTGGTGGGTGAACTGGTAGTTCCAGCGCGCCTTGCCGGTGGCCAGGTCCAGGGCGACGATGCCGGCGCTGTACTTCTCGGCGCCCGGGGTGCGGTCGGCGCCCCACTGGTCAGGGGTCTGGTTGCCCAGCGGCAGGTAGACCATGCCCAGCTCTTCATCGACGCTGGCCAGCGACCACATGTTGGCCGAGTTGCGGCTGTAGAACTTGCCGTCGGCCAAGGGCTTGGTGTCGTCGGGGTTGTTGCTGTCCCAGTTCCACACCAGGCGGCCGTCGTGCACGTCATAGGCGCGGATCACCCCGGACGGCTCGTTGGTCGACTCGTTGTCGGTGACGTGGCCGCCGATGATCACCAGCTCGCGGGTGATCGCCGCCGGCGAGGTGGAGTAGTAGCCACCGGCGGTGAACGGGCCGATGCCGCGGGTCAGGTCGATCTGGCCCTGGTTGGCGAAGCCTTCGCAGACCTTGCCGTTGTCGGCGTTGATGGCGATCAGGCGGGCATCGGCGGTAGGCAGGTAGAGGCGGCGCGGGCAGGCCTGGGCCACGGCCTGGCCGGCGTCGCTGATTTTCGGTGCCGGGCTGCCGTCACGGCTGAGGTAGCTGTTCTCGTCGTAGTACGAGACGCCGCGGCAGGTCATGTGGGCAAAACCCTTGAAGGTCTTGGTGGGGCTGGTGATCTGCGGGTCGTAGCGCCAGATCTCGGCGCCGCTGTCCGGGTCCAGGGCCAGCACCCGGCCATGCGGTGTGCAGGCATAGAGCATGCCGTTGGCCTTGAGCGGGGTGTTTTCGTTGGTCAGTTCCAGCGGGTCGTTGTCGGTGGGCAGGTCACCGGTGCGGATGCGCCAGGCTTCGGTGAGCTGGTAGGCGTTCTGCGGGGTGATCTGGCGCAGCGGCGAGTAGCGGTCGCCGTGCTCGCTGCGCCCGTACGCCTGCCAGTCGCCGTCAGGCATGGCCGGTGCGGCGCTGGCCATCTCGCTGCTGTCGCGGGTGAAGTGGCCGCGGATCTCGCCCGGGTGGGTGAACTGGCTGGCCACGGCGGTGGCGCCGGAGGCCACCACGGCAACGCTCAGCAGCGCGGTGTTGAGCTTGGCGGCCGGCCCGAACAGCGGGCGGCGCGCCCAGGGCAGCAGCAGCACCACGCCGATGGCGAACCAGATGGCCAGGCGCGGCACCAGTTGCCACCAGTCCAGGCCCACTTCCAGCAGGGCCCAGACGGTGCTGGCCAGCAGCACTACGGCGTACAGGCCCAGGGCGATGCGGCGCATGGCCAGCAGCAGGATGCCCGACAGGGCAAAGCCGATACCGGCGATCAGGTAGTAGAGCGAGCCGCCCAGCTGGCTCAGCTTGATGCCGCCGGCCACCAGGGCCAGGCCCATCAGCAACAGCAGCACGCCCATCAGGCGGGGTAGCCAGCGGGTTCCAGTCTTGGCACTTTCGGTGCTCATCAAAGGTTCTCCGTATGTGTGAAAAGTCAGGTCAGAAGCTGCTTTGGATCTTCAGGCCGCCGATCAACGCGTCGTCGACCCGCGACACCCCGCCCGGGTGGCGGATGTACTGCAGGTTCGGGCGCACGGTGAGCCAGTCGGCCAGGTGAATGCCGTAATAAAGTTCGGCGCTGTACTCGGTGTCCTGCACGGGCAGGTAGCCGGGGTTGTCGTAGTCGTCCAGGCCGGCGGCCTGGTTGATGAGGCGGGCGTTCTTGCGGTAGCCGGGGTTGACGTGCACGCGGGCCAGGGCGAAACCGATGTCGTCCTTGGCGCGGGCATCGAAGGGGCCCTTGTAAAGCAAACCTGCCTGTACATAGTTGTCGATGGCATTGGTCTTCTTGTCGTGCACCGTGGCGTTGGCGAACAGGCTCAGGCCGCGGGACTGGTCGGACGCCTGCGCGGTCACCTGCTGCTGGGCACCGAGCCACAGGCCATGCTTGCTCGAACTGCTGCGATAAGCTGCGCCGCTGATGGCGGCAGGCTGGCCGTTGCGGTCCTTGAGCACATCCTGAGCCTTGGCATTACTGTAGTAGTAGCCGGCGCGATATTCCCCTTTCAGGCCAAATACCTGCGGGCTCCACACCAGTTCCACCGGCATGACCGCGCCTTGGGTGCCGCTGGCGCTGAGCTTGAAGCCGTTGCCCGACTCAAGGTTGGAGGGATTCTGCTCGAATACGCCAACCTGGGCGTAGAGCTGATCGTTCAGGTTGTAGCGCACCCGCAGCGCCCATTGGCTGACCGGCCAGTTGTACCAGATGCCGCCGACCCAGTTGCCCACCTGCGAGCCGCAGAAGGCCAGGTTCTGGAAGTCGCAGGGGAAGCTGTTGAAGTCCTCGCCTTCGCCGAAGCGGCCGACTTTTACATCCAGCGCGCCGTCGAAGTACTTCTGCTTGACCCACATCTGCGTCAGCCGCCAGGTTTCGCCGCGGCCCCAGACTTCCTGGGCCGAGGTGAAGCCGCCGACCCGCGGGTCGTTGATGCGGTCGTTGCTGATGTTGTCGCCGTGGCGCTCGGTGACGGTGAGCTGGAACTCGGCGGCCTGCCAGCCGAGGATCTTTTCAAGGTCCATGTGCGCGCCCAGGGTGAACTGGTCGCTGTAGCGCGCGGCGCGGTCGTGGCTGTAGCCGCCGTGCAGGTTGCTGCCCATTTCGCCGGTGTAGCCGAGGGTGAAGTCGTAGCCTTTTTCCAACAGTTCGGTGCGGGTACCGCCCCAGTCGCCGAGCATCCAGGGTGAGTCCTTGGCGAACAGTTCGCCGGCGCTGGTGGTGAAGGGCAGGGGGCCGAGCAGGGCGGCGAGGGCTAGGTGACGAACGTTGACGGGCATGAGATAGCGCTATCTTTTGATTATTGAGAAAACGGCAAACGCATCGAAGCGTGGGGGCTTCGAGGGAAATGGCAGTCAAGGAGTGCGGGTGAAGCGTTTCAGCTTGCGACCGGGAGGATATAGGGGAATTTGTAAGAAAAAAAGACAAATTGTCGCAGGGGGTTGTTGCTGAGCAGGTAATAGTCGAGTCGTTTGCAGCGAACCGACGTCGAGGTGTGGGAAGCGGCCTTGTGTCGCGATGGGCCGCAACGCGGCCTCCGATCACCGGTATCGCGCTGATCATTCTGGGGCCGATGTGCGGCCCATCGCGACACAAGGCCGCTTCCCACCGGGCGCGTCAGTTTTGCAAATTGCGCAAGGCAGGCTTGCGGTCAATGAATCAGAACGTGGTGCGCAACCCCACCTCGACACTGCGCCCCGGCGCCGGTGCAATATCCCGCAGGATGGAGCTGGCATAGCGCACGGTCTGGTCGGTCAGGTTCTCGCCACGCACGAACGCCAGCCACTCGCTTTTACCGATATCGAAGCGATAACTCACGCTCGCACCCAGGGTGGTGTAGCCGTCGGTGCTGGTCTCGTTGCTCGGCTTGCGGTGCTGCGAGGATGCATGCTGCACGTCCACCCGCGCTTGCCAGCGGTCCAGCTCCCACACCAGCCCGCTGGTCAGGCGCAGCGGGGCGATGCGCGGCAGCGGCTCGCCGCTGTCGAGGTTCTTGGCCCGGGTGTAATCACCCGAAAGCTCCAGGGCGAAGCTGCCGTACTGGTTTTTCAGCAGTTGCCAGCGGTCCTGGGCCTCGACCCCGTAGAAGCGTGCCCGCACGCCCTGGTAGAGCAGCTCGGGGAACTCGTCGCCCTCGTCGGTCAGGTGCGTGTTGCCGCTGTCGATCAGGCCGATGTAGTTGCGAAAGTGGCTGTAGAACACCCCCACGCTGCCTTTGTGGGTGCCGTTGTCGAAGCGCAGGGCCAGGTCGGCGGAAATCGCCTTTTCCTTGTTCAGGCTGGCATCACCCACCTCGTAGGCGCCGGTGGCGATGTGGGCGCCGTTGGCGTACAGCTCGTAGAAGGTCGGTGCGCGCTCGGTGTAGCCCAGGCTTACGGCCAGAGCCCACACCGGGTCCAGCTGGTAGACCGCGCCCGAGCTCAGGCTGAAGGCGTTGAAGTTGCTGGTGCTGTCGGCGGCGGCGAAGGTGTCGTTGCCTTTGGCATCCGGCTCGATGCGGGTGTGCTCCAGGCGTGCGCCCAGGCTCAGGTTCAGGCGCTCGGTGGCTTGCCATTGCTCGAGCATGAACAGCGCCAGGCTGTCGGTATCGCTTTGCGGTACGAAGGCCTCTTCGCCCAGGGCGGAGAATTCGTTGCGGTTGAGCTGCACGCCAACCACCCCCTCCAGCGGGCCGAGCGGCTGGTGGCGCGCTTCGATGCGGGCTTCGTAGCCCTTGTTCTTGAACGTGGTGCCCACCTCGCCGTCTTCGATTTCGCGGTGTTCGTAGTCGGTGTAGCCGGCATCGAGCTTGACCGAGGTGAACGGCCCGTCGAGGTCGCGCAGCTCGGAGGCGAAGGCGTAGTGGTCCTGTGTCATGTCCAGGCGCACGCCGCTTTCGGCCACCGAGCCGTAGTTGCTGTCGTAGCGGCTGTAGGACAGGCCGGCATAGCCGTGATCCCAGTGGTACGAAGCGCCGATGGCGCCGCCGTCCTGGCGCCCGTCGCTGTTCTCCAGGCGGTGCTTGCTGCCGGGCTCGTCGGCGTCGCGCACCTTCGGGCTGCGGGCATAGCCCGGGATGCGCAGGTCGTTGAACGAGCGGCTGCTGGCGTCCAGGTGCAGGGCGAATTCGCCGTTGCCGGCTTCGAGCTTGCCGGCGCTGCTGCGGGTGGTGTCGGCGCCGCCGTAGCGCAGCTCGCCGGCACCATGGATGCCGTCGATGGGCGAGTCGGGGATGCGGTTGTCGAAGGTGTTGACCACCCCGCCGATGGCGTTGCCGCCGTACAGCAGCGCGGCGGGGCCGCGAACGATCTCGACCCGGTCGACGTTGATCGGGTCCAGCGGCACGGCGTGGTCGTAGGACAGCGACGAAGCGTCCAGGGCACCGACGCCGTTGCGCAGGATACGGATGCGATCGCCGTCCAGGCCACGGATCACCGGGCGGCTGGCGCCGGGGCCGAACCAGGTGGAGGCGACGCCGGGTTGCTTGTTGAGGGTTTCACCCAGGCTGCCGTGCTGCTGCAGCAGCAAATCGTTGCCTTCGAGCACGGTGCTCGGGGCGGCCAGTTGGGCGTTGCCCAGCGGGTTGGCGGTGATCACCTGGGGTTGCAGTTCCACGGCCTGGCTGGGGGATGAGGCCAGCCAAAGGGCGGCGGCGAGGGGCGTGAGGCGCAGGGGGATGTGACGCATGGGGGCGTGGCGTTCCTTGGCAGACTTTATGTGTTGTTACAATATAACATCACTATTTCAGCACAAGCTGTTTGGCGCTGGCCAGTGTTTTGTGGCACGACGCGGTCCCCTGTAGGAGCGGCCTTGTGTCGCGAAAGGGCTGCGCAGCGGCCCTGGGATCTTGGCTACGGCACACATCGCCGGGGCTGCTTCGCGCCCCTTTCGCGACACAAGGCCGCTCCTACAGGGCGAGGCAGCAGTGCCCGCAGGCACTGCACCGGCCCACTACACTCGTGTAATGTGCGCACCTTCCCGAACCTGGAGCACTGGCATGAGCACGGCCCAACACAACGCGCTGCACGGCAAGACCCTCGAGCAGATCCTCACCGAGCTGGTGGCGCACTACCAATGGCAGGGCCTGGCCGAGCGCGTTGACATCCGCTGCTTCAAGAGCGACCCGACCATCAAGTCGAGCCTGACCTTCCTGCGCAAGACGCCCTGGGCTCGGGAGAAGGTCGAGCAGCTGTACGTGAAGCTGCAGCGCAAAAGCTGATGCCGCACCGCCCCTGGCTGACCCTGGCCGCCGTGCTCGGTTGGGCGGGGCTGGCGGTGCAGCTGTACCTGGTGCTGCTGGCGCGCTGGCAGGAGCAGGCCAGCCTGATCGGCGGGCTGGTCAACCTGTCCTGCTATTTCACCGTGCTCAGCAACACCCTGGTGGCCACGGTGCTCAGCCACGCCGCGTTTGGCCGTGAGTCGGCGGCGCGGCGCTGGTTCTTGTCAGCACCGGTCAGCAGCTGCATCTGCGCCAGTATCGTGTTGGTGGGGCTGGGGTACAGCGTGCTGCTGCGCCATTTGTGGCAGCCCGAGGGCTGGCAATGGCTGGCGGATGAACTGCTGCACGACGTGATGCCGGTTGTGTTTGCACTTTACTGGTGGTTCGAGGTGCCCAAGGGGCGCCTGCGCCTGTGGCACCTGGCGGTCTGGGCGTTGTACCCGGCGTTGTACTTTGCCTTTGTGCTGCTGCGCGGGCATGAGATCGGGGTGTACCCGTACCCGTTCGTGGATGTGGCGCAGTTGGAGTATGGGCAGGTGATGCTCAATGCCCTGGGGGTGCTGGCGGGGTTCTGGGGGATCGGGCTGGTGTTGCTGGGGTTGGATCGGTGGCGGGGGCGTACGAGCTAGGTTGAGTACGGGAGCAACTGCCTTGCTCCATTTCTGAAAGCTGGGGCGCTCCTTGTGGGAAGCGGCCTTGTGTCGCGATGGGCTGCGCAGCAGCCCCGGCGATTTCACATGAGGTCGAGATCCTGGGGCTGCTGCGCAGCCCATCGCGACACAAGGCCGCTCCCACAGGGGCATCCGCAGGGCTGGAATTTATTCGTCGTCGGCAGTGCCATCCGCCCGCCAGTAGGCGGCAGCCTTCAGCGCATCTTCCTGCACGCCCTTTTCCAGCAGCAACGTCTTGGCCTGGCGGGTCAGCGACTTTTCCAGCGCCACCCAGCTGTACAGCCGGCCCTCGGGCAGGGCCAGGTGCTGCACTACGCCCAGCAAATCCTGCTCATGCCGGCGTACCCAGATCACCTCGACCTGCGCCTGGCTCGCCAGCCCCTGGCGCTCCTGCTCGTCCTCCACCTGGATCACCGCCAGCACTTTGCGGCCCGCTGGCAATTCTTCAAGGCGCCTGGCGATGGCCGGGATTGCCGTTTCGTCACCGATCAGCAAGTAGCTGTCGAAGATGTCCGGCACCACCATCGAGGCCCGCGGGCCTGCGATGTTCAGGGCCTGGCCCGGCGCTGCCTGGGCTGCCCAGGTAGAGGCGGGGCCGTCGCCGTGCAGGACGAAGTCGATGTCCAGCTCCAGGTTGACCAGGTCGATACGCCGCGGCGTGTACTCGCGCATGGTCGGCCGGGCGCCGCCGTCACGGCCCAGGTTACGGGCATCGATGGCGTGTTGCTGCTCTGGCGTGGTGGCGAACAGCAGCTTGATGTGGTCGTCCGTGCCCAGGCTGGTGAAACCGGCCAGCTCGGCGCCGCCGAGGGTGATGCGGCGCATGCGCGGGGTCAGGTCGGTGACCTTCAGCACCACCAGCCGGCGCTGGCGGATCTCGTGGTTGACGCGATGGATGGAGTCGCTCATGGGGTGTTCTCCGTGGTGGTCGACCCTGCGGCAATGGCCTTGGCGGTGTCGTTGAGCAGGGTGCGTACCCGCTCGATCTCGTCGGGCGTCCAGCGGCCGCTGTGCATGTGCAGGGCATGGCGCAGGTTGCCGACGGCTTCGTGGATCTCTGGCGGGCGGTCGTGGCCGCGCAGGGCGCGTTTGCTCACCTCGATGCGCATGCGCACGCCGTCCAGGGCCACGGCCTGTTCGGCCAATGCCGTGCGGCCGGCGTCGGTGATGGCGTACAGGCGCTTGCTGCCCTGCACCTGGCCGCCGATCAGCTCGGCTTCTTCGAGGTAGTTGAGGGTTGGGTAGATCACCCCGGGGCTCGGGCTGTAGCTGCCATCGAAGAGGTTTTCGATCTGGCGGATCAGGTCATAGCCGTGGCCGGGCTGGTCGGCCAGCATCGACAAGATCAGTAATTTGAGGTCGCCCGGGGCGAATACCCGCGGGCCGCGCTCGCCCCGGCCGGGGCGGCGTTCGAAAGGGTCGTGGTCGCGCATGGTGCGGGGCTCCGTCTGTTTAGATATATCGCAAGATATTACTCAAGATATATCTAAAGACAAGCCTGCAAATGCCGATGATTATCATCTAATCGGCTGATAAGTCGTGCCCGCCCACCGGCACCATGGCCATTTCCGGTGCCTTGCAGGCGTTGGGGTTGCCGGGCTCCAGGTACGGCATGAGGATCGGCGCCATGCCCTTGAGCACCTGCACCGGCAACGCCGAGGTGAAGGTGAAGGCCTCGGCCGAACGCCCGGAGACGAACGCGGTGAGGGTGCCGAAGTGGTTGTCGCCCAGGTAGAACACGAAGGTGGCGGTGCGGTTCAGCGAGCGCGAGCCGATCAGCCGGCCGCCGGCACCGAAGCTTTCGATGCGGTTATCGCCGGTGCCGGTCTTGCCGCCCATCACCAGCGGCGTGCCGTCGTGCAGTTTGAAGCTGCCCGAGATGCGTCGCGCGGTACCTGCGTCGACCACCTGCGACATGGCGCCCTTGAGCGCCCGCGCCACTTCCACCGGGAGGATGCGCTGGCCGCGGTCCGGGTCGCTGATCAGTTGCGTCTCGAACGGCGTGCCCTGGGCGAAGTGCAGGGTATCGATGCGCAGGGTGGGCAGGCGCACGCCGTCGTTCTGGATGATCCCCACCAGCTCGGACAGCGCCGCCGGGCGGTCACCCGAGCTGCCGATGGCGGTGGCAAGCGACGGCACCAGATGGTCGAACGGGTAGCCCACGCGCTTCCAGCGCGCATGAATATCGGTGAAGGCCTCGATCTCGACCATGGTGCGGATGCGGCTGTCGCGGGCGCCCTGGTGGCGGCTCTTGAACAGCCAGCCGTACACCTCCTGGCGTTCGAAGCGGCTGGCGTTGAGGGTGTCTTTCAGCGAGGCACCGGGGTTTTTCAGCAGGTAGCCGAGCATCCACAAATCCAGCGGGTGCACCTTGGCGATGAAGCCCTGGTCGGGCAGGTCGAACTTGCCCGGGCCGTAGGCCTCGTACATTTCCACCAGGCGGCTGTCGGTGAGCTTGGCCATCGCCTGCTTGTCGCCTTTGCTGTGGGCGCGCACAAAGCTGTTGAAGGTCTCCTGCCCGGCTTCGGGGAACAGGTAGCGGTGCACCGCGGCCAGGCGCTGCGGAGTTACCCGCAGGCTGTCGAGGAAGGTGTCCAGGCGCTGCTGCGAGGTCTTGCGCTGGTACTTCTTCCAGAAACGCATCATGTAGTTGGTGCCTTCGCGGTCGGCGAAGCGCGCCAGGTATTCCTGGCGGCGCGGGTCGGCGTCGTCGCGCAGCAGCGGCTCGCGGTTGTAGGGCTGCTGGTAGGTGACGTAACGCACGATGTCGCGCATCAGGCGGATGAACGGCAGGTTGATCGACTCGCGCAGGGCGTCCTTGAGCGTGGGGTTGCGGCTGTTGTCTTCCTTGCGGAAGTTGTTGAACACATGCATGCCGCCACCGGTGAAGAACGCCTCGCCGGTATTGGCCGAGTACTTGCGCTCCAATGCGGCGTCGAGCATGGCGTCCAGGCTTTGGTTCTTGCTGTTCTGCATCAGCCATTCCAGCGACCACTGGCTGATGCGGTCGAGGTCGGCCACCGGCACCTTCTTAAGCTCTGCAGGTGGCTTGCCGGCGTACTTGTCGTGCAGCTCGGCGATGATCTCAAGGTAGGTGGTGAGCACCCGCAGCTTGGCGGTGGAGCCCAGCTCCAGTTTGCTGCCTTCGTTGATGTCGAACGGCTGGTCGGTGCTGTCGGTCTGCACCCGCACCCGCGAGCCGTCGGCGGTGCGCTCGAACAAGGTGAAGCTGTAGCTCACCTGGTCGGTGGTCTTGCTGGTCAGCAGGCGTTCGCCGATCAGCCCCAGTTGCGCGGCAAACGCTGGGTCGGCGAGGTTTTTCAGGTACTGGCTGACCTGCACCTGCAGGTCGGCCTGCAGGGTGCTGGTGGCCGACAGGTCGAGGCGGTCGAGGTCGTACAGCGGGCGGTTGAGCATCGCTGCCAGGCGGTTGCGGGCCAGGCTGATGCCCTTGTTGGTGATGATCGGCACGATGGTCGGCTGGGCCACCCAGTCGCGGTACACCGCCTTGCTGGCCAGGGCTGCGTTGGCCAGTGGCTGGTCGATAATACCGTTGGCGGCCAGCACGCGGATGTGCGAGTCGGTGAGGTTGGCCAGCTCGATGCGCCCCTTGGACAGGTAATGCGAAGGCCGGCGCTGGGCGATCATCAGCGACAGCACCTGACGCAACGCCAGGCCGCGCTCGGCCAGGCTCTTGTCGTCGGTGGCGGTAGAATTGAGCGCCTGGTTGACCTGATCGAAGTCGGCGCCATACCACACCCGCAGGCCTTCGGCCATGCCGTGCACTTCGCCGTGGCCCGGTACTGCCGAGAGCGGCACGCTGTTGAGGTAGTCGCGCACGATGCGCTCACGGGCCTCGGTGGTGTCCGGGCCGCCCTGGTAGGCGCGCACGCTGGCCGAGATCATCTGGCGGATTTTCTCGGCGCCAGACACTGTCAGCCCGTCCGGTGAATGGCGGTATTTCTCGAGCTGGGTGGCCAGGGTGCTGCCGCCGGCCGACTGGCCGGGCAGGGCCAGGTACTTGGCCACCTGGCTGTAGGCCGCCTTGGCAAAGCGCGGCCAGTCCACCGCCGGGTTGTTCTGCGGGTCCTTCGGGTCGAGCAGTTCGCGGTTTTCGATAAACAGAAGGCTGTTGACCATCACCGGCGGAATGGCCGCGAAGTTGGGATACAGGTGCTGCGGGTAGTTGTACTGGTACAGGGTGTCGCCACGGCAGTCGGTAATCGACAACCCGGCCTGGATCTTCTCGACATAGGGTACGAACAGGCCGTGGTCGACGTAGTTCATCAACGCCGGCGAGAAGCGCACCTGCTGGTTGATCAGGTAGTCGCGCTTGAGCAGGCGCGGCAGGAATTCGCCCAGGGCGCTGTAGCCCAGGCGCTTGTCGAACGGGCCGGCGCCGGGGTAGACGATGGCATCGCTCGGGCCGGGTTGCAGGCTGTAGGTGAGGGTGCTGGCCAGGCGGCTGAATTCGCGCGATTGCAGGCGCGAGGTCTGGATTTCCTGCCAGACGGCGTAGCCCACGGCGACTATGGCCAGTAACAGCACCAGCAGGATCAGCCGCCACCACAGGCGGCGCTGGCGGGGAGTCTTTGGCGTGGGGTCTTCAGCCTGGGGTGCTTTGGGTGCTTCCGTTCTGGTTGGTTCCGATTGCCACAGTGCGCCCATAGTCTTGAGTCCGGCCAGGTACTTTTCGTCTTGCTTGCCTGAAGCTTAGACGGTGGCAGGGTTCGGTGAAAAAATTGTGGGAAACGTCCGAAAATGAAAGCCCCCCTGTAGGAGCCGGCTTGCCGGCGATGGCGTCTGCAGGAGCAGCGCCTTTGCCTGGAGGGCCTCATCGCCGGCAAGCCGGCTCCTGCAGGGGCAGGCCGTCAGGCCGCCACTTCGCTGTGCGGCTCGAAACTGTCGGCCCGGGCCAGTTGCCACATGCGCGAATAGAACTGCCCGTTGACCTCGCCGGTCAGCAACTCGCCGGGTTTGAGGAACACGTGCATCTGCGAGAACAGCTTGATCTCGGTGGCCGAAATGCGCCGCACCAGGTGCTTGGCCTCCAGCTGCGCCGGGTGCTCCAGCCCTGCGGCGGCGAGCATTTCGGCCAGCGCCTTGAGGGTGTTGTGGTGGAAGTTGAGCACCCGCTGGGCCTTGTCCGGCACCACCAGCGCGCGCTGGCGCAGGGCATCCTGGGTGGCAACGCCAGTGGGGCACTTGTTGGTGTGGCAGCTCTGCGACTGGATGCAGCCAATGGCGAACATGAAACCGCGCGCCGAGTTGGCCCAGTCGGCGCCGATGGCCAGCACGCTGGCGATGTCGAAGGCGCTGACGATCTTGCCGCTGGCCCCCAGCTTGATCTTGTCCCGCAGGTTCAGGCCCACCAGGGTGTTGTGCACGAACAGCAAGCCCTCGCGCAGCGGCACGCCGATGTGGTCGGTGAACTCCACCGGCGCTGCGCCAGTACCGCCTTCCTTGCCATCGACCACGATGAAGTCGGGGAGGATGCCGGTTTCCAGCATGGCCTTGGCAATGCCCATGAACTCCCACGGGTGGCCCAGGCAGAACTTGAAGCCCACCGGCTTGCCGCCAGACAGCTCGCGCAACTGGGCGATGAACTGCATCAGCTCGAGCGGGGTGGAGAAGGCGCTGTGGCGTGACGGCGAAATGCAGTCCTCGCCCATCAGGATGCCGCGGGTCTCGGCGATTTCCTGGGTAACCTTGTGCTTGGGCAGGATGCCGCCGTGGCCGGGCTTGGCGCCCTGGCTCATCTTGATCTCGATCATGCGCACCTGCGGGTTTTGCGCCTGGGCGGCAAAGCGCTCGGGGTCGAAGCGCCCGTCCGGGGTGCGGCAACCGAAGTAGCCGCTGCCCAGCTCCCAGGTCAGGTCGCCGCCGTGTTCGCGGTGGTAGGGGCTGATGCTGCCTTCGCCAGTGTCATGGGCGAAGTTGCCCAGCTTGGCGCCCTGGTTGAGGGCGCGAATGGCGTTGGCGCTGAGCGAGCCGAAGCTCATGGCCGAAATGTTGAAGATCGACGCCGAATACGGCTGGCGGCACTGCGGCCCGCCGACCACGATGCGGAAGCTGGACGGGTCGGCCAACGGCGCCGGGCGCATGGAGTGGCCGATGAACTCGAAGCCCGACTGGTACACGTCGATCAGGGTGCCGAAGGGTTTGTCCGAGGCTTCGTTCTTGGCCCGGGCGTACACCAGCGAACGCTGCGCGCGGGAGAAGGGCAGGGCATCACTGTCGGACTCGAGCAGGTACTGGCGAATCTCCGGGCGGATGCCCTCCACCAGGTAACGGATGTTGCCCAGGATCGGGTAGTTGCGGCGCACCGCGTGGCGTTGCTGCAGCAGGTCGAACAGGCCGATCAGGCTGAGCACGCCGGTGGTCAGGGTGAATGGCCACAGCCACTCGTGGTGGAGGAACGGCAGGCTGGCCAGGGTGAACAGCACACAAGCGGCGAAGAAGGCGTAGCGACTGAGAAGTGACAGGCTCATACGGGGTCCTTGCGAATGGCTCGGTCAGGCTCAGGGCCTGGAACAAACCCCGACCATAGCCCGGTTGGGCGGCGTTTCGCCAGCTTGCTGGGCAAGCGAAAAAATGAAAATGCACGTATCGAAAATCATTCTCGATTATTTATGTTATAAAGTAACGTAAATCGCCCCGAGGAGACCTTCGACATGAAAGCTGGCATTCACCCCGCCTACCGTACCGTGCTGTTTCACGACACTGCCGCCGATGCGTATTTTCTGATCGGCTCGACCGTGGACACCGACCGCACACAGGTGCACAGCGACGGCCAGACCTACCCCTACGTGGCGCTGGATGTATCCAGTGCCTCGCACCCGGTGTACACCGGGCAGCAGCGCAAGACCACCGTGGAAGGGCGGGTGGCAGGGTTCAACAAGCGCTTTGCCGGGTTTACCGGCAAGTAGCCCAAGACTATCGCGGGGCAAGCCCGCTCCCACGCCGGTCGATTTGCTGTGTGCGAGCGGGCTTGTCGGGTATCCTGCAGCCCTTTGAAAAACGCGAGCCCGTCATGCCCAAGACCATCCGTATCGCCGCCGCCCTGCTGATCGACGCGCAAGGCCGCACCCTGCTGGTACGCAAGCGCGGCACGCAAGCCTTCATGCAGCCCGGTGGCAAGATCGACGCCGGCGAAACGCCGGCCCAGGCCCTGGTGCGTGAGCTGCACGAAGAACTCGGCCTGCACTTGGACCCCGTTCAGGCCACTCACTTGGGCCGCTTCAGCGCACCGGCCGCCAATGAGCCGGGCTTTGAGGTGCAGGCCGAGCTGTTCCGGGTCGACTGCGACCAGGCCGTGGCCCCGGCCGCAGAAATCGAAGAAGTGCTATGGCTGGCGGCAGACGCAACCCCGGGCCTGGAACTGGCGCCGCTGACCCGCGACCTGATCCTGCCGCTGTGGCGCGAAACCCTCAACGCACCGCGCTGACCCCATCGAGGGTGGCGAACGAAGTATCCTTGGCGGTCAGCAGGAAATCGCGCATGTACGGCGCATCGAGCATGTCGGTGCGTACCGCCGCATAAAGCGTGGCGAACAGCCCCTTTTCGCCCAGGCGCTTGCCCTTCACATAGCCGCGCGAGCTGTACTCGTGCAGCGCCCAGTGCGGCATGCCGCACACGCCGCGCCCGCTGGCCACCAGCTGCATCATCATCACCGTCAGCTCAGAGGTGCGCACGGCGGCCGGCTCGATGTCGGCCGGTTCCAGGAAGCGGGTGAAGATATCCAGGCGGTCGCGCTCCACCGGGTAGGTGATCAAGGTCTGGTCGAGCAGGTCCTGGGGCACCATGTACGGTTTGCTGGCCAGCGGGTGCTGGTTGGCCACCGCCAGCATGGCCTCGTAGGTGAACAGCGGCACGTAGGTGATGCCGGCCAGGTCCAGCGGGTCGGAGGTCACCACCAGGTCGAGGTCGCCGCGGGCCAGTGCCGGCAGCGGGGCAAAGGCGAAGCCCGAGGCGAGGTCCAGCTCTACCTCCGGCCAGGCGTCGCGGAACTGGTCGATGGTCGGCATCAGCCACTGGAAGCAGCTGTGGCATTCGATGGCCATGTGCAGGCGCCCGGCAGTACCGCCGGCCAGGCGCGCGATGTCGCGTTCAGCGCCACGCAGCAGCGGCAGGGTGGCGTCGGCCAGTTGCAGCAGGCGCAGGCCGGCGCTGGTGAAGCGAATGGGTTTGGTCTTGCGCACGAAAAGCGGCAGGCCAAGGCGTTCTTCCAGCTCCTTGAACTGGTGCGACAGTGCCGACTGGGTCAGGTGCAGGCGCTCGGCGGCCTCCACCAGGCTGTCGGCCTCGCGCAGGGCATGAAGGGTTTTCAGGTGGCGGATTTCCAGCACAGCGGCTCCGTGAACAATATTTGACTAAAGGCAGGGTTGTGTTGAGTTTCGCTCATGTTGCCCCGGCCTGTCGACTGTGTGGTGGCGATGACCACTCGGCAAGGTTCATGAAACTGTCACGGTTTTGTGGCAGCGCGCCCGAATGTTTTTCATCAGACTCGCGCTCTACTGGGGATCTGCATTCTGGTGTTTCTTTTCATGCGGGCTTTACTACTTTTCTTCTTTTTTCTGGTCAGCGCGCCGGCAGCTTTCGCCGATGACCGCTGTAACCCTCACGTGCCGGTGCAACGTGCCGAGCTGGGTGAACTGAGCCTGGTCTACCAGAGCGTCGGCGCTGCGCGCGACCCTGCCTTGCTGCTGGTGATGGGGCTGGGCGGGCAGTTGATCCACTGGCCGGACGACGTGGTCGAAGCGCTGTGCCAGCAGGGCTTTCGGGTGATCCGCTATGACAACCGCGATGTCGGCCTGTCGCGCTGGAACCAACTGCCGGCCAGTGCCAACCTCACCATCGAGCTGGTGCGCTACAAGCTCGGCCTGCCGGTGTCGGCGCCTTATACCTTGACCGACATGGCCAACGACGGCGTGCGGCTTATGGATGCGCTGGAAATTCGCCAGTTCCACGTGCTGGGGGTGAGCATGGGCGGCATGATCGCCCAGCACATCGCGGCCATGGCGCCAGAGCGGGTGCGTAGCCTGACGCTGGTGATGTCCAGTTCGGGGGCCGCCGGGCTGCCGGCACCCAACCCTGCACTGGTGCAGTTGCTGGCCCGGCGCAGCGCGCCCAGCCGCGAGGTGGCCATCGAGCAGCAGGCCGACCTGTTGGCAGCCCTGGGTAGCCCGCAGGTGAAGGACGATCGCGCGGTGCTGTTGCAGCAGGCAGCGCTGGCCTATGACCGGGCGTTCAACCCCGAGGGGGTGAAACGCCAGATCATGGCGATATTGGCCGAGCCCAGCCGGGTGGAGCTGCTCAACCAGTTGCGTGTGCCAACGCTGGTGGTGCATGGCACCGCCGACCCGCTGCTGCCGGTGATGCACGGGGTGCACCTGGCGGCGCATATCCAAGGCAGCCAGCTGCGCTTGATACCGGGGTTGGCACACCGCTTCCAGGAGCCGTTCAAGCAGCCGCTGCTGGGGGCGGTGCTGCCCTACCTGCAGGCGCACCGCCAGGATGTGACCCATATCGCCGGGCTGTGAGCCCGAGCCCGAGCCTGCGCGCCGGGCTGTGGCCTCCTGTAGGAGCGGCCTTGTGCCGCGAAAGGGCTGCGAAGCAGCCCCGGCGATCTAGGATGATGCGACTATCCCGGGGCCGCTACGCGACCCTTTCGCGACACAAGGCCGCTCCTACAACGAGCGCGCCAGCCGATTCGGCTCAGTGCAACCGCACCCACAAGCTCACCAGCACCGTCGCGGCCATCAGCCAGGCTACCGTCGCCAGGGCCAGCGAGGCTTCCAGGCGCATACGGTCGACCAGCACATACAGGGTGGCCAGGTACACGAAGTACGGAATGATCGACCACATGCCAAACAGGATGGTGGTCTTCAGGTCCGCCAGCGAGCGGCCCTTGCCGACGATGTAGTGGGCGATCAGGGCGAAGGTCGGGAACAGTGGCACCAGCCCTGCGATGTAGTAGTTGCGGGTCTTCGACAGGATCGCCAGAAGCACCACCACGCCGGCGCCCAGCGCCGCTTTGAATACCAGGTCCACGTTGTCTTTCCAGGTTGGGGGCGGGTCAGCCGAGGCCGTATTTCTTGACTTTGTCGAACAAGGTGGTCTTGGCCATGCCCAGCTCCTGGCTGGCCTGGCTGAGGTTGCCGCCGGTGCGTTGCAGGGCGTCGCCGAGCAGGTTGCGTTCGAAGGCTTCCACCGCCTCGGCAAAGCCCAGGCCCTGGCTGGCTCCGCCGCTGGGGCCCTTCTTGAATGCCGGCAGGCCCAGGGCGTAGCGCTCGGCGACGTTGCGCAGCTCGCGCACGTTGCCGGGCCAGTCGTGGGCCAGCAGGCGCGACAGGGTCTGGCTGTCGAGCTCGGGTGTTTCGCGGTCGAAGCGCAGCGCCGACTGCTGCAAGAAATGCTCGAACAGCTGGCGCACGTCTTCGCGGCGCTCGCGCAGCGGCGGCAACTCCAGGGTGACCACGTTCAGCCGGTAGTACAGGTCGCTGCGAAACTGCCCGCTCTGGCCCAGTGCATCGAGGTCGGACTTGGTGGCGGCGATCACTCGGCAGTCCACCGGGATGCTCTGGTTAGACCCCAGGCGCTCCAGGGTGCGCTCCTGCAGCACGCGCAGCAGCTTGATCTGCAGGTTGATCGGCATGCTCTCGACCTCGTCGAGGAACAGCGTGCCGCCGTTGGCGTGTTCGATCTTGCCGATGCGGCGCTTGCCGGCGCCGGTGAAGGCATTGGCCTCGTGGCCGAATATTTCGCTCTCGAACAGGTTCTCTGGCAGGCCGCCGCAGTTCAGTGCCACGAACGGCCGGCCCTGGCGCCGGCTGAAGTCGTGCAGGCAGCGGGCGACCAGCTCCTTGCCGGTGCCGGTTTCGCCTTCGATCAGCACGTTGGCCGAGGTGTCGGCGACGTTGGCGATCAGCTCGCGCAACTGCTCCATGGCCGGTGAGCGGCCGATGATGCGGCTTTGCAGGTTGCTTTGCCCGGCCAGCTGGCGGCGCAGGGCCACCACCTCGCGGGACAGCCCGCGCTGCTCCAGCGCGCGGCGCACCACATCCACCAGGCGCTCCGGTGAAAAGGGCTTTTCCATGAAGTCGTAGGCGCCATTGCGCATGGCCCCCACTGCCATGTCGATGTCGCCGTGGCCGGTGATCAACACCACCGGCAGGCTGCGGTCGCGGGCCTTGAGGCGGTTGAGAAGCTCCAGGCCGTCGATGCCGGGCAGGCGGATGTCACTGACGACGATGCCGGCAAAATCATCGCCGATACGCTCGAGGGCCTGCTCGGCGGTGCCGACGCCCTCGCAGGCGATGTCTTCCAGGGCCAGCGCCTGCTGGCAGCCGAGCAGCACATGCGGGTCGTCTTCGACGATCAGGACGGTAAGGGGCGCTTGGGTCATGGGTGCTCTGCCGTTTCGCTGGGGGGAGTGGCCAGGGGCAGGGCGAGGACGAACGCGGTACCGCCACCGGCGGGGTGTTCGACGCTCAGAGTGCCCCTGGCGGCGGTGGCCAGGCTGGCCGACAAGGTCAGGCCCAGGCCCAGGCCGTGCTCGCCCGGTTTGGTGGTGAAGAAGGGTTCGAACAGGTGCTTGCGCGCCTCGGGGTCGATGCCGTGGCCGTTGTCGCGCACCCGCAGGCGGTACCTGTCGCCCTGTACCTCGCCTTCGAGCCACAGCTGCGGCTGTGGCTGGCTGGCCATGGCGTCGAGGGCGTTGCCGATCAGGTTGACCAGGATCTGCTCCAGGCGGGTCTGGTCGATGGCCAGTTGCTGGTCGTCGAACTGGCGGTGCAGGTGGCAGGCGCCGATACGCTGGTTGAGCACCTGCAGGGTGGCATCGACGGCCTTGTCCAGCGAGGCCTGGCCGCTGTCGTCGCCGCGTCTGGCGAACGAGCGCAGGCTGGCGGTGATGCGGCCCATGCGGTCGATCAGCTCGTTCATGGTGCGCAGGTTGGTGCTGGCGGTGTCCAGCGCGCCGCGCTCGAGAAAACGTACGGTATTGCCCGACAGCGTACGCAGCGCCGCCAGTGGCTGGTTGAGTTCGTGGGCGATGCTGGTGGACATCTGCCCGATGGCGGCCAGCTTGCCAGCCTGTACCAGCTCGTCCTGGGCGTGGCGCAGGGTCTGTTCGGCATGGCGGCGTTCGCGAATCTGCCCCTTGAGGCGTTCGTTGCTGGCGCGCAGGTCGGTGGTGCGCTCGGTGATGCGCCGCTCCAGCTGGCTGTTGGCTTCTTCCAGCGCCTCGCGGGCGGCCAGGCGGGTGGCGATCACTTTGCGCCGCTCGTTCCAGGCAATGCCGAGGATCGCCAGCAGGGCAAAGGCCACGCCCACCAGGATGCCCTGCACCATGGACTCGCGGCGCAGGTCCTGCAGCGGGGTCAGCAGGGTGAAGTGCCAGGGGGTGTCGACCAGGCGCCGGGTCTGGGCCAGGTAGGCCACTTCGCGCTGCTTGCCCTTGTCGGTCTCGCTGTTGGCCGGGAAGGTCAGCTTCTCGACGCCATCGGCCAGGGTCTCGCGGGCCAGGGGTTGCAGCTCGTTGAGCGGCCACCAGTAGTACTGCAGGCTGCGCGCCAGGCGCTCCTTGATTTGCGGGGTCAGCGGGCGTACCGACTTGAGCCGCCGCGCCGGGTCGCTGGACAGGATGATGATGCCGTTTTCGTCGCTGACGAAGGCTTCCAGGCGGGCGCGCTGCCAGCGCTCTTCCAGCGTGTCCAGGCGCACCTTGATCACCGCCACACCGATGATCTTGCCGTGTTCTTCAAGCCCGTGGGCCAGGTAGTAGCCGGCTTCACCGGTGGTGCTGCCGATGCCGTAGAAGCGCCCAGGCTCGCCGCGCACGGCGTCCTGGAAGTAGGCACGAAAAGCCAGGTCTTCCCCCAGGAACGAGTCGGCGTCGCGCCAGTTGCTGGTGGCCTGCACCCGGCCATTGGTGTCGAGGACGAAGATAGCCCGGCTGCGGCTGCGCCGGTTCAAGCCTTCGAGGTATTCGTTGACGGCCTGGCGGTTGCCGCCGTCGGGGTCGGTGAGCAACAGTGACACGCTGTCTTCCAGCTCGAGCAGGCTGGGCAGGTAGGTGTACTTGCTGATTTCGCTCTCGACCGTGCGCGCGTGCAGTTCGAGGGCGCGCTCGCCGTTCTCGCTCAGGGTGCGAATGCCGTTGTTCTCGCTGATCATGAAGCCGGCAAAACCCAGCCCGACCATCAGCAGGATGACCAGCGGCGGTAGCAGCAATTGGCGGATCAGGCGGGATTTCACGGCGGGCTGGGCAGGGCGAAGGAGCGAAGGGTCGCATTTCATCACAGTGGCCTTGTCACGACCAGCATCCGCTGCCCGGGCGGGCAGCGGAACCGGGCCCTACTTAGTGTTGCAGGATCTTGCTGAGGAAGTGCTGGGTGCGTTCGTGGCGGCCTTCGGGGTTGCCGAAGAAGTCTTCCTTCTGGCAGTCCTCGATGATGTTGCCCTTGTCCATGAAGATCACCCGGTTGGCGACCTTGCGGGCAAAGCCCATCTCGTGGGTCACGCACATCATGGTCATGCCTTCGTGGGCCAGCTCGACCATCACGTCCAGTACTTCGTTGACCATTTCAGGGTCCAGCGCCGAGGTGGGTTCGTCGAACAGCATGACGATCGGGTCCATCGACAGCGCGCGGGCGATGGCCACGCGCTGTTGCTGGCCGCCGGACAACTGGCCGGGGTGCTTTTTGGCGTGGGCACCAAGGCCGACGCGGTCGAGCAGGGCCAGGCCCTTCTTGGTGGCTTCGGCTTCACTGCGGCCGAGCACCTTGCGCTGGGCGATGGTGAGGTTTTCGGTGATGGTCAGGTGCGGGAACAGCTCGAAGTGCTGGAACACCATGCCCACCCGCGAACGCAGCTTGGGCAGGTTGGTCTTGGGGTCGGCGATGGAGGTGCCGTCGACCACGATGTCGCCCTTCTGGAACGGCTCCAGCGCGTTGACGCACTTGATCAGGGTGGACTTGCCCGAACCGGACGGCCCGCACACCACCACCACTTCACCCTTCTTGACCTCGGTGCTGCAGTCGGTCAGCACCTGGAAGTCCCCGTACCACTTGTTGACGTTCTTGATGGAAATCATACGGTGATCCTTTTTTGCAGGCGCTTGACCAGCCACGAAGCGGAGAAGCTGATGATGAAGTAGACGACACCGGCGAAGATCAGGAACTCATGGGAGCGCCCGATGATGTCGCCGTTGGCACGCGAGGAGTTGAGGAAGTCGACCAGGCCCACGGTGTACACCAGCGAGGTGTCCTGGAACAGGATGATGCTCTGCTGCAGCAGCAGCGGGGTCATCTTGCGAAACGCCTGGGGCAGGATGATCAGGCGCATGACCTGGCCGTAGGTCATGCCTAGGGCCTGGGCGGCGCCCATCTGGCCCTTGGAGATCGACTGCACACCGGCACGCACGATTTCGCAGAAGTACGCCGCCTCGAACATCATGAACGCCACCACGCACGAGGTGAACGCACCGACCGGGGTGTCTTCGCCGGTGATCCAGCGCAGCACGAACGGCACCGCCAGGTAGAACCAGGTGATCACCAGCAGCAGCGGGATGGAGCGGAAGTAGTTGACGTAGGCACCGGCGATATTGGCCAGCAGCTTGCTCGACGACAGGCGCATCAGGGCCAGCACGGTGCCCAGGGCGATACCGCCGACCACGCCCATCACCATCAGTTGCAGGGTCAGCAGCATGCCTTCCCACAGCGCCGGCAGGGCCGGGATGATTTCGCTGAAATCCATGTCCATTTACTTGCCCCCCACGGAAATCAGGCCAGGCACGGCGACTTTCTTCTCGACCATGCGCATCAGCAGCATCAGGCCCATGTTCAGGGTGAAGTAGATCAGCGTGGCCAGGGTGAATGCCTCGAACAGGTTGGCGGAGAACTCGGCCGTCTGTTTGGTCTGTGCCAGCAGCTCCATCAGGCCGATCAACGAGGCTACCGAGGAGTTCTTGAACACGTTGAGAAATTCGGAGGTAAGCGGCGGGATGATGATCCGGTAGGCTTGTGGCAGCAGCACGTTGCTGTAGATCTGCGACAGGCTGAAACCCATGGCACGGGCAGCGGCTTCCTGGCCGCGCGGCAGCGCCTGGATACCGGTACGCACCTGTTCGCACACCCGGGCAGCGGTAAACAGGCCCAGGCAGATGACCACGCTGATCAGTGCCGAGGTGGTCGGGTTGAGGTCTTGCTTGAACCACTCCTGCAGGCCTTCGGGCAGCAGGTCGGGGACCAGGAAGTACCAGATGAACAGCTGCACCAGCAGCGGCACGTTGCGGAACAGCTCTACGTAGGCGGTGGCGATCCCTGACACCAGACGGTTGGGCACGGTGCGCATGACGCCGAGGACCGACCCCAGCAGCAGCGCGATGATCCAGGCAGAGATGGCGATGGCGATGGTCCAGCCCAGACCGGTGATGTACCAGTCCAGATAGGTCTCGCTGCCCACGCCGGTGGACTTGAAGAACACGCCCCAGTCCCAGTTGTAATTCATCGGGATTTCCCCTCAGACGGTTGTTTCACGGGCACCTTCGAGCTTCCAAGGGCGCTGGGCGCCCTCGGAAGAAGGGTAGACACTTAATCAGTGGCCTGTCGGAACGATTCGCGCAGTTGAGCGCCAGGCCACTATCTGCAGCTGAGGATCAGGACTGCTTGTCGTCGGCGGCCTTGTCGGTCGGCTCGGCGATCAGTTTTTTCAGCTCGTCGCTCATCTTGAACTGCAGGTTCAGGCCTTTCGGTGGGATCGGCTGCTGGAACCACTTGTCGTAGCTCTTGTTGACCTCACCCGACTTGAAGTAGGCGACGATGGCTTCGTCCACCGCTTTCTTGAACGCTGCGTCTTCCTTGCGCACCATGCAGCCGTAGATTTCGTACGACTGCGGGGTGCCGGTGATGACCCAGTCAGACGGCTTGCGCGCCTTGGCCATTTCACCGGCCAGCAGGGCGTCGTCCATCATGAAGGCCACGGCGCGGCCGCTTTCGAGCATGTTGAAGGCTTCGCCGTGGTCTTTTGCCGAGATCACGTTCATCTTCATCTGCTTGTCGGCGTTCATCGCCTTGAGGATACGCTCGGAGGTGGTGCCTGCGGTGGTCACCACGTTCTTGCCGGCCAGGTCCGGGAAGTCTTTATAGGATGGCTGGCCATCCTTGACCTTGGTCAGCAGGCGGGTGCCGACTTCGAAGATACCCACGGTGAAACCGACCTGCTGCTGGCGCTCTACGTTGTTGGTGGTAGAGCCGCACTCCAGGTCGACGGTGCCGTTCTGCACCAGCGGGATGCGGGTTTGCGAGGTGACCAGGTTGTACTTGACCTTGATGTCGGTGCCCAGTTGCTTCTTGAGCGCTTCGACGACGGCCAGCTGGATGTCGTGGGAGTAGCCTACCGGTTCCGGCTTGCCGGCCAGGTAGGAGAACGGGATGGAGGAGTCGCGGTGGCCCAGGGTGATGGTGCCCGAGTCCTTGATCTTCTTGAGCGTGCCGGTCAGCTCTTCAGCCATGACGGGCGACGAGATGACTGCAGCCGCGATGGCGGCGCCCAGCAATTGACGAACGATGCGCATCAAATTTTCCTCGACGTGTTTGTTTTTTTTATGGAGCCGTTGGCGGACTCTTTCGTTCAACGAATACAGCATCAAGCGTGGTGCATTCGGCTCCCAAGTGTAGAGCATGAGTCGTGCCAAGCTCTGACAGTGATCATAACGGCGCGAAAATACTAGGGATTAATGTTTTTTGACGATTTTGCGCGTGGCTTTGCCGTGCGGGTTTCCGAATGAATGACTGATTGTCGTTCGGGAAACCGAATGAATGGCAGGCAGATCTATGTAGCGCAGGCAGGGCGGCCTTAAATGCTCTGCTGGGGTTTTGCGGCAGGAGCCCCAGCCATGACCGATATTGCCATCCCTTACGACTCGATCGATGCTTTCATTGCCAGCCGCTTGCCGAGTTGGCTGAGCCAGGCCGACGAGGCACAGTTGACCACCTTGAATCGGGCGCTGCGTGAGCAGCAGGCCTGCGCGGAAAAACTCATTCCATTGTTTCAAGCTGTCCCGTCCCTTGAGGCCTTTGCCGCGCCGCTGCTGCAAAAGGCCCTGGAGGATGCAGGCCTGGGCAGGCTCGACGTGCGCCGTTGCAAGGTGCATGTCAGCCTGGATGCGGAGTTGCCCAGCGCTTCTACCCACCTGAAAGCGCCCCGACGCACCTTCCAGTCGACCCAGAGCCTGCTGGCTTGCGCGCTGCACAACTTCCACGAGAGCGAAACGCGGCCTTCGATCTTTCGTCGCACCTACCTGAGCGATGAGAACGGCAGGCCGTTGGCCCTTGGCTTCGAGGCGTTCGCCGGGCTATGCCGCAAACTCGACCTGGGCGGCAGTTATCAATTCCTGCTCAAACTGAAGTTCGAGCCGACGGCGAGTAGCAGCCCTGGCGCCCATGAGCTCGAACAGCAGATCGAGGGGAACCTGCGCGCCCAGTTGGAAGTTGCAGTGCGCATGGCCAGGATCAGGCGGCAGATCGACGAACAAACCTACTACCAGCTGGTGGCCATTTTCGCTGCGCGAGCGGTGGTGCCATCGACCCCGCAGCAGGTGGTCGCCCGGCAGCTTTACCTGTTGGGCACAAAGGTGCGAGGGGTCGTGGCCCTGGAAGTGCGCGATGCTCCAGACCAGCCGGTGACCGGCGTGATTGCCTGGATACCGGGTGACGAGCAGCAGCCTGTCAGCCGCCATGCCTCCTGGGCGGCGCTTTACCAGTCAATGGCAGGGCGCTTACTGCAGCCGGCGTTCAGGGCGTTTTTCGGGCGCTTCATCAGCGAGCGCGATCGGCCGAAATTCTTCGGCACGCTGAAGGCGCTCCAGCGGGTTGCTGCGCCGGGGAGTGCGGTCGAACTGGACGGGCGCAATCTGGCCATCGACGGCAAGCTGTTCGCCCATTTGCGTGCCCTGCAGTTGGAGAAGCTGCTGGACGATGCGCGAGTGCTGGCGGTACCGACCGGGGATGAGGACGAGGCTGATCGGCATGAGCGGCTGGAGGGCATGATCGCGGCGGGCTTCGACCTGCTGGCCCTGGCGGGAGCGTTCGTGCCTGTGCTGGGGCAAGTGATGCTGGCGGTGACTGCGGTGCAAGTCGCCGAGCAGGTCTATGAGGGCTACGAAGACTGGGCGATCGGGGACCGGGAGGGCGCGTTGGACCACCTGTTCGGTGTAGCCCAGAGCCTGGCAGTGGGGGTGGTGGTGGGCAAGGCCGGGTCTGTGGCACTGGGCCTCACCCGCCGTTTGCCGTTCATCGATGGGCTGGCGCCTTTGCGCACCGACAGTGGCCAGGCCCGGCTGGCCAGCGGCGCGCTGGACAGCTATCGGCTGCAGGGCAGGGAGCTTGCCGTTGGCCAGCAGGTGCGCACGGGGGATGCCTGGCGTCTGCGTTTGCATGACGGTGCCTATCAGGTGAGCCAGGATCCGGCCAGTGAGCAGTGGTCTATCGAGCATCCGCAGCGCCCCAGGGCCTATGCGCCCAAGCTTGAGCACAACGGCAGTGGCGGTTGGCACCATGAGCTGGAGCGGCCTCAGCAATGGCAGGGTTGCGGCTCGCTGCTGCGCCGACTGGACCGGCAACTGGCCGCCCTCTCGGACCAGGCCGCCGACGAGCTGGTCGAGCAGACCGGCTTCGACGAGGCGCGTTTGCGCCAGTTGCACCTGGAAAACGCCCAGCCCCCTGCACGCCTGCTCGATGCCTACGAACGCCGGGGGCATCACCTGCAGTACCCGGCCCTGCGTGGCGCGGCCTTCGAAGGTTACCTGGCCGAGCGGGAGCGTGTACCGGGCCGGGCTGCCAGCCTGCTGCGCAGGGACTTCCCTGGCCTGACGGTGCGCGCTGCCGAGGAGATCGTCAGCCAGGCCAATACGGCGCAGGTCGATGGCATGCTGGACAATGAGCGGGTTCCGCTGGCCCTGGCCGAGCGGGCTCGCTGGCATTTGCGTGACAGTCGCCTGGACCGCGCCTGTGCCGGCTTGCGCCTGCCCCAGGCAGTAAATGCGGATTGCGAGCGCCTGGCCCTGGGCTTGGTCGAGCGCCTGGCGCCCTGGCCTGCGACCGTACGTATCGAATTGCGCGAGGGGCAGGCTGATGGCGTGTTGTTGGCTTCCCAGGGCGACGGCAAGGCCGGCAGCGTGCGCTGCATCGTCAAGCTGAGGGCCGGATATGCGCTGCAGGATGGCCCCGGCGCAGCACAGGCCACTTCCCGTGACAGCCTGGTACGGGCGTTATGGTTGAGCCTGGACGATGGGCAGAAGACCCTGCTGGGGCTGGCGGGTGAAGATGACCAGGCGCTAGCTGCCCGGCTGGGGCGCGCTGCCAGCGCTGATCGCGAACAAGCTGCCGGCTTGATCGGCATGGCACCGCTCGGGCGCGGTGTTCGGCCGCCGCGACGGCTGGCTGACGGGCGTGTCGGCTATCCGCTCAGTGGCCGGGGCGAGAGCAGCCGTCAGGCGATTCGGCAGGGCATTCATCAGATTTTCCCTACCCTCACTCACTTGCAGATGGAGGCCTACGTGCTGGACCTGCTCAGCCGGCGAGTCGATCTGTGGGAGCACTACAGCCTGCTGCGGCGACATTTGAATGAGTTGCGTGAGCAACTGCGTGCCTGGCGCGATCTGGCGCCAAACCCGCTGGAGATGCTCAGGCGGCAGCGGGTGGCCGATACGATCAGGCGCAGTTGGCGGCGCAAGCTGGTTGACCTGGCCGGTGACCCGGTTCTGGTCATTGAAGGTGAACGGGTGGGGCGCTTGCCGGTACTGCCCCCTGGCGTCGATTTCTCTCATGTACGGCGCCTGGTGTTGAGGGACATGGGGTTGGCAGCGGTCGATGCGGATTTTCTCGGGCGCTTTCCCAACCTAGTCGAACTGGACTTGCGCCAGAATGCGCTGGAGGCGATTCCCGCCGGGGTGGAGCAGCTCACGCAATTGCGCCAGCTGCACCTGGCGCGTAACCAGATCACGCTGAACACGGCGGGCAATGACCGTCTGGCGGCATTGTCCAGGCTCAATACCCTGGACCTGAGCCACAACCCGCTGGGGCAGGCGCCTGACCTTGCAGGGTTGCGCCATTTGCGCCGGGTGCTGCTGCGGGCGACCGGGCTGGAGGCGCTGCCGACGCCGGCGCGCCGGTTGTCCTGGCGCGGGCTTGCAGACCTGCGTGACAACAGCATCCGCCAGTTGCGCATGGACCTGAGTGCCTTGCGTCAGCGCCTGGGCCGGCTGAGCCTGCATGACAACCCGCTGGATGAGGCCGACGAAGCCCTGCTGGACCAGGCCAGTGGTGCGCGCGGGTCCCGGGGTGCACATGCTGCGACCGATAGTGCCTTGCGTGACCTGTGGCTGGGGCATGAACGGGGTGAGGTCCGTAATCAGCGCCTGGCGATGTGGGATGCGCTGCAGGCCGAGCCCGACTCGGCCGATCTGTTTCGTTTCCTGAATGACTTCGCCCAGATCGATGATTTCGACGAGTATCCGGAGTACTACCGCGACAGGGTCTGGCACATCCTTGAGGCGTGCCATGCCCATGAACCGCTGCGCTTGCGCCTGTTCAGCGAAGCCAGCGGCCCGCGTACCTGTGAGGACCGCCTGCTGCTGACCCTAAGCCAGTTCGAGCTGGCGGTACTGGCCGAACAGGCCGTGTACGAGGGACCGCAGGCCCAGGTGGAAGGGCGGCTTGTGCAACTGGGGCGCAGTTTGTTGCGGCTCGATGAGCTGGATCGCTTCGCTGCCCGGCATGTGCAAACCTTGCATGAGCGGGATATCGCCCTGATCGATGAAATCGAGGTGCGGCTGTTCTTGCGCATCAGGCTGGCGGCGGCGTTACGCCTGCCTGCGCAGCCGTCAGCCATGCATTACGAAAGTTTTGCCAAGCTCACCACCAGTGACATCAGGCGTGCACAGGCGCAGGTGCTGGCCACGGAGACCCGCGAACGGGTGATCGAGTCGTTGGCGCAACGGCCGTTCTGGGAGCGGTACGTGCGTGAGCACTATCATGAGCGATTCGAGGCGCTGGCCGAACCCTTCCACCAGCGCCTCGAAGTGATCGAGGCGGCGGTTGGGGAAACCGGTGAGCAGCTATACCTGGAGCAGAGCAATGCATTGATGGTCGAGCTTGCGCATGCCGAGCGGGCGCTCATTCGTACCCTGGCGCAGGAGGCCTATGAGCGCTCGAACCCTTGAGCTCAAGCGCCCCTGTAGGAGCAGGCTTGCCTGCGATGCGGCCCGAGCAGGCCCGCGCGCTGCCTTAAGCCGCGCGAACGCGCCCGCGGGTCTGCTCGGCGTTTGCCAGGTAATCGGCGAGTACCTGCTGCTCGGCGGCGCTGGTGAACAGGCCGAGCTTGGTACGGCGCCAGAGGATGTCATCGGCGCTGACTGCCCACTCCTGACTGCACAGGTAGTCCACTTCCCGGGTAAACAGGCCGCCACCAATGGCCTGGCCCAGGTCTTGCGGCCCTTGTACGCCATCCAGCAACTGCCACACGCGGCTACCGTAGGTGACCGCCCAGCGCTTGGCGATATCCACCGGCAGCCAGCCGTGGCTGGCCAGCACGGCGTCGACCAGGGCCTGCACGCTGCTCATGCTTTCGCCGCCAGGCAGCGGTGCGTCTGCGGTCCAGCTGCCGCGCATCTGGGTGAAGAACGGCTTGAGTTCGGCCATGGCCGATTCGGCCAGCTTGCGGTAGGTGGTGAGCTTGCCGCCGAACACCGACAGCAGCGGCGCCTCGCCTGCGCCGGCAGACAGCGCCAGGGTGTAGTCGCGGGTCACCGCCGAGGGGTTGTCCGACTCGTCGTTGCACAGTGGGCGTACACCGGAGTAGGTGTGCAGGATGTCGGCGCGGTCCAGCTGGTGGTTGAAGTGCTCGTTGACCACCTTGAGCAGGTAGTCGGTCTCCTGCGCGGTGATCGCCACCTGGGCCGGGTCGCCGCTGTATTCGCGGTCGGTAGTACCGATCAGGGTGAAGCGGTCCAGGTAGGGGATGCAGAACACGATGCGCTGGTCTTCGTTCTGCAGAATGTAGGCGTGCTCGCCTTCGTACAGGCGCGGCACGATCAGGTGGCTGCCCTGGATCAGGCGGATGCCATAAGGTGCGTCGAGCTTGAGGTCGTCCTTGATGAAGCTGGCCACCCACGGGCCGGCTGCGTTGACCAGGGCGCGGGCGCGGATGGTCTGCAGGCTGCCGTCGGCGTGCTGCAGTTCGACCTGCCACAGGCCATCGACACGCTCGGCACGCAGGCAGCGGGTACGGGTGTGGATGTGCGCGCCCTTTTCACGGGCGGCCATGGCGTTGGTCACTACCAGGCGGGCGTCGTCCACGGCGCAGTCGGCGTATTCGAAGCCGCGGGTAATGGCCGGCTTGAGCGGGTAGCCCGGGCCGAAGCGCAGGCTGCGCGAGGCGCCCAGGCGCTTGCGTTTGCCCAGGTGGTCGTACAGGAACAGGCCGGCGCGGATCATCCAGGCCGGGCGCAGGTGCGGGCGGTGCGGCAGCACGAAGCGCATTGGCTTGACGATGTGCGGGGCCTTGGCCAGCAGCACTTCGCGTTCGGCCAGGGCTTCGCGCACCAGGCGGAATTCGTAGTGCTCCAGGTAGCGCAGGCCGCCGTGGATCAGCTTGCTGCTGGCCGACGAGGTGTGCCGGGCCAGGTCGTCCTTTTCGCACAGGAACACGCTCAGGCCACGCCCGGCGGCATCGGCGGCGATACCCACGCCATTGATGCCGCCGCCGATCACGGCGAGGTCATAACAGTCGAGCGGTTGTGGCGAAACGGGCTGGGACACGGCAAGGCCTCCTGGGGCTGCTCATAGCGAATATGAACATTGATGTTCGTTTTCGAAAATACTAGCGCAATGAACAGGTGGTCGCCAGTCAGTCTTCATAGAAAAAACTGATCAGATGACAATCAAATGAACATAAACGAACAAGTAGCCTGCTGGAGCCTGCTTGCCGGCGATAGCGTCCGTACCGGTAGACGCTATTGCAGGGCCGGCTCTATCGCCGGCAAGCCGGCTCCTACAGGGGGGCTCAAACCACCTCGAGGCGGATCTTGTGCTGGTTGAGCTGTTGGGTGAGGGCGGGGGTGGGGGGCTGGTCGGTCACCAGGCAGTCGATCAGGCTGATCGAGCCCAGGCGAACCATGGCATTGCGCCCGAACTTGCTGGAGTCGGCGGCGAGGATCACCTGTCGGGCATTGGCGATGATCGCCTGGGAAACCCGTACTTCTTGATAGTCGAAGTCCAGCAGGCTGCCGTCCTCGTCGATGCCGCTGATGCCCACTACAGCAAAGTCGACCTTGAACTGGCTGATGAAGTCGACGCTGGCCTGGCCGACCACGCCGCCGTCGCGGCGTACCGTACCGCCGGCCACCAGCACCTCGAAATCATCCTTGGCGCCAAGGATGGCCGCCACGTGCAGGTTGTTGGTGATGATCTTCAGGTGGTTGTGGTTGAGCAGCGCGCGGGCGATGGATTCGGTGGTGGTGCCGATGTTGATGAACAGCGAGGCATGGTCGGGGATCTGCCGGGCCACGGCTTCGGCGATGCGCTGCTTTTCGTCGCGCATCTGGTCGGCACGCATGGCGTAGGCGGTGTTCTCGATGCTCGAGTCATAAGCTGCGCCACCGTGGTAGCGGCGCAGCAGGTTCACTTCGGCGAGCTGGTTGATATCGCGGCGGATGGTCTGGGGGGTGACGACGAACAGCTGCGCCATTTCCTCGATGCTGACGTAGCCGCGTTCGCGCACCAGCTCGAGGATTTGTTGTTGGCGTGGGGGCAGATTCATGGGCGGTCCTTGGGGGCTGCCGGACAAATGCTGCAATGATGCCGTAGGACGTTGTGTAGGACCAGCGTGGTTTTTTGCGCAAACGTTCAGCCTGGCATCGCGGGGCAAGCCCGCTCCCACGGGTGCCCTGCGCTGCGGGTGATATCAGGCGTCGTGGTCTTCCCAGTCGCGGGTACGGTCCACGGCCTTGCGCCAGCCTTTGTACAGCTTTTCTTTCGAGGCTTCATCCAGTTGCGGGCTGAACTCGCGCTCGATGATCGCCTTGTCGCGCAGCTCGTCCAGGCCGCTCCAGAAGCCGCAGGCAAGGCCGGCCAGGTAGGCGGCGCCCAGGGCGGTGGTTTCGCGCATTTTCGGGCGCTCGACGCAGGTGCCGAGGATGTCGGCCTGGAACTGCATGAGGAAGTTGTTGGCCACCGCGCCGCCATCCACACGCAGCTCGCTCAGGCGCTGGCCGCAGTCCTGCTGCATGGCGTCGAGCACGTCGCGGGTCTGGTAGGCGATCGACTCGAGCGCCGCGCGGATGATGTGGTCGACCTTGACCCCGCGGGTCAGGCCGAACAGCGCGCCACGGGCATACGGGTCCCAGTAGGGGGCGCCCAGGCCGGTGAAGGCGGGCACCAGGTACACGCCGTTGCTGTCCTTGACCTTGCTGGCGAAGTACTCGGTGTCGTGGGCGTCGTTGACGATCTTCAGCTCGTCACGCAGCCACTGCACGGTGGAGCCGCCGTTGAACACCGCGCCTTCCAGCGCGTAGGCCACTTCGCCGCGCGGGCCGCAGGCGATGGTGGTGAGCAGGCCGTGGGACGATTTGACCGCCTGGCTGCCGGTGTTCATCAGCAGGAAGCAGCCGGTGCCGTAGGTGTTCTTGGCCTGGCCGGCCTCCACGCACATCTGGCCGAACAGCGCCGATTGCTGGTCGCCGGCGATACCGGCGATGGCGATGCCGCTTTTGGTGTGGCCGTAGACCTCGGACGATGGGCGTACTTCGGGCAGCATCTGCCGTGGGATGCCGAGGATTTCCAGCAGCTTATCGTCCCACTGCAGGCTGTGGATGTTGAACATCAGGGTGCGCGAGGCGTTGGTGTAGTCGGTGACGTGCACCTTGCCGCCGGAGAATTTCCAGATCAGCCAGCTGTCGACGGTGCCGAACAGCAGCTCGCCGCGCTCGGCACGCTCGCGGGCGCCTTCGACATTGTCGAGGATCCACTTGAGCTTGGTGCCGGAGAAGTACGGGTCGGTGACCAGGCCGGTGGTTTCGCGGATGTAGTCTGCGTGGCCGTCACGCTTGAGCTGGGCGCAGATCTCGGTGCTGCGACGGCACTGCCAGACGATGGCGTTGTACACCGGGCGGCCGGTTTGCTTGTCCCACACCACGGTGGTTTCACGCTGGTTGGTGATACCGATGGCGGCCACCTGGGCGTGGCTGATACCCGCCTGGGCCAGGGCCTCGACCATGGTTGCGCTTTGCGTGGCGAAGATTTCCATCGGGTCGTGCTCGACCCAGCCCGCTTGCGGGTAGTGCTGGGCGAACTCGCGCTGCGAGGTGCCGACCACGTTGGCGTCGCGGTCGAAGATGATGGCCCGCGAACTGGTGGTGCCCTGGTCCAGGGCGATGATGTAGTTCTTGTCCAGGGTGTCTGTCATGTCGATGGCCTTGCACGAAATGGGAGTAGGTCAGGGCGTGGCGGGCGTTGTCGCCCGGCGCTGGCGTCAGGAAACCTGGGTGTCGCCCTGCGGAGTATCGTCTGCTTGTGCGGCTGCGGCCTGCGCACTTGGCAGGTTGCGGGCAATCAGCCCGCGGTACAGGGCCGCGCCCAGGCTGGCGCCGAGGATCGGGGCGAACACCGGCACCAGGAAATACGGAATGTCGCGCCCGCCAGTAAAGGCCACTTCGCCCCAGCCGGCCAGGAAGGTCATCAGCTTGGGCCCGAAATCCCGCGCCGGGTTCATCGCAAAACCGGTCAGCGGGCCCATGGCGCTGCCGATCACTGCAATCAGCAGGCCGATCAGCAGCGGCGCGGTGGCGCCCCGGGGCAGGCCATTGTTGTCGTCGGTCAGGGCCATGATCACGGCCATCAGGATGGCGGTGATCACCACCTCGACCAGGAACGCCTGGCCGGTGGACAGCGCCGGGTGCGGGTAGGTGGAGAACACCGAGGCCAGCTCCAGGCTGGCCTGGCTGCCGCGCAGCATGCCGTGGGCCTGTTCGAAATCGAAGAACAGGTTGCTGTACAGCGTGTATACGAGCGCGGCGCCGCAGAACGCGCCGCATACCTGGGCGAGGATGTAGAAGGGCAGTTTGCGCTTGTCGAAGCCGGCGAACAGGGTGAGGGCGATGCTCACTGCCGGGTTCAGGTGCGCGCCGGAAACACCGGCGGTGAGGTAGATGGCCATGCTCACGCCCACCCCCCAGATGATGCTGATTTCCCAAAGGCCGAAGCTGGCGCCTGCGACCTTGAGCGCGGCGACGCAGCCGGTGCCGAAGAAGATGAGCAGCGCGGTGCCGATGAACTCGGCCATGCATTGGGCGGACAGCGTGGGCTGGCGTAGAGCAGTCGTCATGGATTGACCTCGGTTCTTGTTGTTGTGAGGCGCTGGGCGCTCGACAGCAATTAGCCCAGCGCCAATCCCCATTGACGTCGGGCGGGTAACATCAGGTGCACCTAATAAGTGCACCGCTTATTCAGAAACGAAAAAATATAGACAAGAAACGCTGATGTCAAAGGTCGAAAATGAACGTTCAGCCACATTCTGACCGCTGCGGCGCCCCGTGAATCCATAGCCGCTGCTCTAGCCCGGGGGCGTGCTGGATGGCGCCGGGCATTTGCCCTAAAGTAGCGCCGACCTGTGATCGACTGGAGCCGTTGATGACCCCCGCCCTGGACCTGCTGAAGAAGGCGCGTGCCGAACACCGCGTGCACAGCTACGAACATGACCCGAAAACGGCCTCTTACGGCCTGGAGGCGGCAGAAAAGCTCGGCCTTGACCCGCAGCGGGTGTTCAAGACATTGCTGGCCAGCAGCGAGAAGGGCGAGTTGCTGGTGGCGGTGGTGCCGGTGGTGGGTACCCTCGACCTCAAGGCGCTGGCCCATGCCGCAGGCGTAAAGAAGTGCGAGATGGCCGACCCCCAGGCGGCCCAGCGCTCTACCGGTTACCTGGTGGGCGGCATCAGCCCGTTGGGGCAGAAGAAGCGCCTGCGCACGTTCATCGACCAGTCTGCGCAACAGCATGAAACCATTCATGTGAGCGCCGGTCGGCGTGGGCTGGAGGTCGAACTGGCAGCAGTGGTGCTGGCCGAGCACACCCAGGGGCAGTTTGCTGGGATTGGCCGCGGCTGAGCCTGCTGGTTGGTCTGGCAAGGCCGCTCAGAGGGCGCAACACCCTGATCTGTATGGTCACAAATATCCTCACTCTGTCACTGTTCGCCCGCCGCGCCTTGCCCCATGCTCGGCCCTCGATAACCAGGACAGAAGGACCGTGTCATGCAGTTGCACTTTCATCAGGTCGACGCCTTCAGTGACCGCCCGTTCGCCGGCAACCCCGCCATGGTCTACCTGCTCGAACAGTGGCTCGATGAAGCGCTGATGCAGCGCATCGCCGCCGAGCACAACCTGGCCGAGACCGCATTCGTGGTGGCCAGGGGCGAAGCCTACGAGATCCGCTGGTTCACCCCCACCACCGAAGTGCCGCTGTGCGGCCATGCCACCCTGGCCAGTGCCTATGTACTGTTCGAGGTGTACGGCGAGCAGAAGCCGCGCCTGGACTTTCACAGCCAGTCCGGCCCCTTGAGTGTAAGCCGTGAAGGTGATCGCCTGCTGCTGGACTTCCCGCGCATCGACCCGCAACCGGTGGACCAGCCGCTACCGGTGGCCGAGGCGCTCGGTTGCGAGGTGCTCGAGGTGCGCCACAGCAAGGGCAAGGAGCTGTTTGTGGTATTGCCGTCGGAGCAGGCCGTGCGCGACTGCACGCCGGACATGGCTGCGGTGGCCAACCTGCCAGGGCTTGGGGTGATTGTCACCGCGCGCGGTGACCAGCATGATTTCGTCTCGCGCTACTTCGCCCCGGCCATCGGTATCCCGGAGGACCCGGTGACCGGCTCTACCCACTGCCTGCTCATTCCGTACTGGGCCGAGCGCCTGGACAAGACCGAACTGCGTGCAGCCCAGCGCTCGGCGCGTGGCGGCGAGCTGTTCTGCCGGTTGGAGGGTGAGCGAGTGAAGATTGGCGGGCATGCCACGCGGGTGGCCAGCGGTACGCTGACGCTCTGACCGTTTGCCGTGACTCCTGTAGCCGGCTTGCCGGCGATGAGGCCGGCGGCTCTGGTTCCAGTGCCGGCCCTATCGCCGGCAAGCCGGCTCCTACAGGGAGCGATGCCCGTCGCTCAATGCGCCGAGCTGTAGCGGCGCACGCCGCTTTCCTGCGCGGTCAGCTGCGCGGCCACGCTGCCCGGCACCGGGAACAGCACCAGGTGGTCCGCCGCCACGGCAATACCCACCTCCTGCCCGACCTGGTGGTCGATATGGCTGGGGAAGATCGCCTCGAGCTGGCTGCCGGTGGGCAGTTGCAAACGGTACAGGGTGGAGGCGCCGAGGAAACTCTTGCCGACGATCTGTGCACGCAGCGCGCTGTCGGGCGCGTGGATGATGTCGTCCGGGCGCAGCAGCACGTCCACCGAACTGCCCATGGCCATGGTATAGGCGCGGTTGCCGCGCAGCTCGCCAAGCTCGGTGGTGACCGCCTCGTGGCTGCTCATCTGGCCGCGGATGAAATAACCCTGGCCGATGAAACTGGCCACGAACGGCGTTTGCGGTTCGTGGTAGAGGTTGTAGGGGGTGTCCCACTGCTCCAGGCGGCCTTCCTTGAACACGCCGACCTGGTCGCTGACGGCAAAGGCCTCTTCCTGGTCATGGGTGACCAGAATGGCGCTGGTGCCGCGGCTCTTGAGAATGTCGCGCACCTCATGGCTCAGGCGCCTGCGCAATTCGACGTCCAGGTTGGAGAACGGCTCGTCGAGCAGCAGCAATTGCGGCTCGGGGGCCAGGGCGCGGGCCAGGGCGACGCGTTGCTGCTGGCCGCCGGACAGCTCGTGCGGGTAGCGCCCGCCGAGGCCGCCAAGCTTGACCAGCGCGAGCATCTCTTCGACCACCTCGGCCTGCTTGGGGTGCTTGCCGATGCCGAACGCGATGTTCTGCGCCACGGTGAGGTGCGGGAACAGCGCGTAGTCCTGGAACACCATGCCGATGCGGCGCTTCTCGGGCGCCAGGGTGAAGCCTGCGCGGGAGATGACCTCGCCGGCCAGCTGGATTTCACCGTCGTGCACCGGCTCGAAGCCGGCGATGGCGCGCAGCGTGGTGGTCTTGCCGCAACCGGACGAGCCCAGCAGGCAACCGATGTCGCCTGCGTTAAGGTGCAGGTTGAGGTTCTGGACGATGCGCTGGTCGCCATAGCCGCAGGCGAGGTTGCGCAGGTTGAGCAGTAGGGGTTGACTCATGCGTGGTGGTAAGCCGGTTCTACAAGGAATTCCAGAAGGGCCTTCTGCGCATGCAGGCGGTTTTCAGCTTCGTCCCAGGCGACCGAACGCGGGTCGTCGAGCAGGTCGTGGCTGATTTCCTCGCCGCGGTGGGCGGGTAGGCAATGCATGAACAGGGCGTCGGGTGCCGCCAGGTCGAGCAGTTCGCGGGTGACCTGGTAAGGCGCGAAATGCGCCAGGCGCCGTGCAGTTTCCTCTTCCTGGCCCATGGAAGTCCAGACATCCGTGGTCACCAGGTGTGCGCCACGCACGGCTTCTTTCGGGTCACGGATGATCTGCACGCGCTCGCCACCCAGTTGCAGGAAGCGCGCATCGGGCTCATAGCCTTCGGGGCAGGTGATGCGCAGCTGGAAGTCGAACTGGCAGGCGGCCTCGATGTACGAGTTGCACATGTTGAAGCCGTCGCCGATCCAGGTGACGGTCTTGCCCTGGATCGAGCCGCGGTGTTCGAAGAAGGTCTGCATGTCGGCCAGCAACTGGCACGGGTGCGATTCGTCGGACAGGCCGTTGATCACCGGCACTTTGGAGTTGGCGGCGAATTCGGTGAGGGTGCTGTGGGCATGGGTGCGGATCATCACTGCATCGACCATGCTCGACAGCACGATGGCGCTGTCGGCGATGGGTTCGCCACGGCCCAGTTGCGTATCGCGCGGCGACAGGAAGATGGCCTGGCCACCGAGCTGGATCATGCCGGCTTCGAACGATACGCGGGTGCGGGTGGAGGATTTTTCGAAGATCATCCCCAGCACACGGTTTTTCAGGGGCTCGAACAGCACGCCGCGCTTGCGCAGGTCCTTCAGCTCGATGCCTCGGCGGATCACACCGAGCAATTCGTCGGTGGTGAAATCCAGCAGGGAGAGAAAGTGCCTAGCGCTCATGATTGACTACCTTATCTGCAACGGTGTGCAGGTCGACCGTATGGGTTTTGTTGACAACGGGAGTGACCTGCGGCGTAAGCCGCACGGGGCGGACGGAATAGGGAAAGGCGCAATACTATAATTAAATGTCGCCTCAAACCAAGAGGGGAAACAGTGCGTCTGTGTCAGCGAGTGTCGTAACCCCTTGCAGACGTGCTGTTTTTTATTTGCTACAGCGGTTGTACACGGCCTGGCGCGCCTTTGGCAAACCCGCTGTCGCGAATCGCCTGCCTGATGTCGGCCGATTCACGCCGCGAAGTGCGCTGGCCGGGCCTGTTGCACCGGCGCATAGTCGGCGTTCAAGAACAACCAGGCAGAGGCGGCCATGACCACGACCCTGCATCACCGAGCCTGTCACCTGTGCGAGGCCATTTGCGGCCTGAACATAGAAGTCAGCGTCGAGCCCGATGGCCGGGCCCATATCGCTTCGATCAAGGGCGATGCCCAGGACCCGTTCAGCCGCGGGCACATCTGCCCCAAGGCCGTGGCCCTGCAAGACATCCAGGAAGACCCGGACCGCCTGCGCCAGCCGCACCGGCGCGTTGGCCAGCAGTGGCAGGCGATCGGCTGGGACGAGGCCTTCGCCCTGGCTGCCGAGCGCCTGTGGGCGGTGCAGCAGGCCCACGGGCGCAACGCGGTGGCGGTGTACCAGGGCAACCCGAGCGTGCACAACTACGGGTTGATGACCCACAGCAACTACTTTCTCGGTTTGCTGAAAACCCGCAACCGCTTTTCTGCCACTTCCGTGGATCAGTTGCCCCAGCACCTGACCAGCCACCTGATGTACGGGCATGGGTTGCTGTTGCCTATCCCGGACATTGACCACACCGACTTCATGCTGATTCTTGGCGGCAACCCGCTGGCGTCCAACGGCAGCATCATGACCGTACCCGACGTGGAGAAGCGCCTTAAGGCGCTGAAGGCCCGCGGTGGGCGTCTGGTGGTCATCGACCCGCGGCGCAGCGAGACCGCGGCGCTGGCCGACCAGCACCTGTTCATCCGCCCCGGCGGTGATGCGGCGTTGCTGGCCGCGCTGTTGCATACCTTGTTTGCAGAACACCTGGCCAAGGGCTCGCACCTGTCAGTCAATGGTCTTGAGCAGGTGCAGCAGGCCATCCAACCGTTCGACGCCGACAGCATGAGCGCGCATTGCGGCATCCCGGCACAAGCCATCCGCCAGTTGGCGCGGGACTTCGCCGGCGCCGGCAAGGCGGTGTGCTATGGGCGCATGGGCGTGTCGACCCAGGCCTTCGGCTCGCTGTGCCACTGGCTGGTGCAGTTGATCAACCTGGTCACCGGCAACCTTGACCGCGTGGGTGGTGCACTGTGCACCGAGCCTGCGGTGGACCTGGTGGCCACCACCTCGGGCGGGCATTTCAACCAGTGGCAGAGCCGCGTGTCCGGGCTGCCGGAGTACGGCGGCGAGCTGCCGGTGTCGGCCCTGGCCGAGGAAGTCCTGGTACCCGGCGAGGGCCAGGTGCGGGCACTGGTGACGGTGGCCGGCAACCCGGTGCTGTCCACCCCCAACGGGCGACGCCTGGACCAGGCGCTCGAGGGGCTCGACTTCATGCTCAGCATCGACCTGTACATCAACGAGACCACGCGCCACGCCGACCTGATCCTGCCGTCCACCTCGGCGCTGGAGAACGACCACTACGACTCCACCTTCAACCTGTTGGCGGTGCGAAATGTCACCCGTTTCAACCGGGCGATCCTGCGCAAGCCTGAAGGGGCACTGCATGATTGGGAGATTTTCGTCGGGCTGGCCAAGGCCTTTGCTGCGCGGGCCCAGCTCGAGCTCAAGGCGACCTTGCCGCCTGCACAGATGATCGACTATGCCCTGCGCAAGGGCCGTTATGGCGATGATGCGCCACAGCGCTTGTCGCTGCAGGCCCTCGACCAGCACCCCCATGGCCTGGACCTGGGGCCGTTGCAGCCGAACCTTGCCGCCCGCCTGCGTACCCCAAGCCAGGCTGTGGAGGCGGCGCCGGCGGTGTTGCTGGCCGACCTGCAGCGGTTGGCCAGCCAGGCAGCCCCAGAGCCTGGCCAGTTGCTGCTGATCGGCCGCCGCCATGTGCGCAGCAACAACTCGTGGATGCACAACTTCCATCGCCTGGTCAAAGGCAAGCCGCGCCACCACCTGCTGATGCACCCCGACGATTTGCGCCAGCGCCAGTTGCAGGACGGCCAGACCGTGCGTATCCGTTCGCGTACCGGGGTGATCGAGGTGCCGGTACAGGCCAGCGAGGAGATGATGCCTGGCGTGGTCAGCCTGCCCCATGGCTACGGTCACAGCCGCGCAGGTGCGCAGTTGCAGGTGGCAGCGGCGCAGCCCGGGGTGAGCGCCAACGACCTGACCGACGAGCGCTTGCGCGACGGCGTGTCGGGCAATGCCGCGCTCAATGGCGTGCCGGTGCACGTGGAAGCTGCATGAAGATCGGCAAGGCCGAGCACGCTGCTCGGCTTTCCGATACAATGCGCCACCGTGGCGACGATCACGTCGCAAAGTTCAGCCGAGGTGCTTCATGGATATCATCGATACAATCAAAGAGCAGATCGCCAACAACACCATTCTGCTTTACATGAAAGGTTCGCCGAATGCCCCGCAGTGCGGCTTCTCGGCCAAGGCGTCGCAAGCTGTGATGGGTTGTGGCGAGAAGTTCGCCTACGTCGACATCCTGCAGAACCCGGAAATCCGCGCCAACCTGCCCAAGTACGCCAACTGGCCGACATTCCCGCAGCTGTGGGTGGCCGGTGAGCTGGTTGGCGGCAGCGACATCATGCTGGAAATGTTCGAAAAGGGTGAGCTGCAGACCCTGATCAAGGACGCGGCCGCCAAGGCCAAGGCTTCCGAAGCCTGATTCCGGTTTCAGCCGGAATGCAAAAGCCCCGCGAATGCGGGGCTTTTTGTTGGGGCTGTCGGGCCGCAAAAAGCATCGCCGGCAAGCCGGCTCCTACATGCGATCCCTTGTAGGAGCCGGCTTGCCGGCGATGCTTTTGAGGCCCGGAACTTAGTCTTCGCCCATCTGCGATTGCAGGTAGTTCTCGAGGGTGATCTTGTCGATCAGGCCCAGCTGGGTTTCCAGCCAGTCGATGTGTTCTTCCTGGTCTTCGAGGATGTCTTCAAGCACATCGCGCGAGCCGAAGTCGCCAGCGGTTTCGCAGTGGGCGATGGCGGCCTTGAGTTCGCCGTGGCTCTTTTTCTCAAGCTTCAGGTCGCAGTCGAGCATCTCTTTGGTGTGCTCGCCGATCATCAGCTTGCCCAAGTCCTGGACGTTGGGGATGCCTTCGAGGAAGAGGATGCGCTTGATCAGTTTGTCAGCGTCCTTCATCGCCTGGATGGACTCTTTGTACTCAAGCTTGCCGATCTTGTTCAGGCCCCAATCTTCGTACATGCGTGCATGCAGGAAGTACTGGTTGATTGCGACCAGCTCGTTTCCGAGGATCTTGTTGAGATGCTGGATGACGCTTACGTCGCCTTTCATGATGGGGTCCTGCCCTGTAGAAGTTGAGCCAATGAAAACAAGTTTGAGCCCGACAACTACCTATGTCAAACCTAAGTTATTGAATAATAAGTGAAATTTAATCGGAATAAGAATGTTTGTGAACCGCGTTAGAACGCTAACTTATTGAATTACAGGCATAAAAAAACCGGGCACTGGGCCCGGTTCTTCGAAAATTGGTTGTTACGCCGCGTTGAATTCAACGGGGTAGGGCAGCGCAGCCTGCTGGCTCAGTTGCAGCTCGGTCAGGGTCTCGCGTACCACCTGCTTGGCGAGGCAGGCACATTTGCCGCACTGGCTGGCGACATTGGTGGCGGCTCGAACTTCCTTGTAGCTGCAGCATCCTTCGTAGATCGCATCGCGGATCTGTCCGTCGGTAACACCGACACAAAGACACACATACATAAAGGCTGACCATCGCGGGTTGATTCGATGGTTTGCAGAGTAATGGTAATGAGAATGCTTGTCAAAGCACTTTCTGGAAGGGCCGTGCTTGAGCGACCGGTGGCACAGATTCGGCCTGTCACGATAAGCCGTGTATGATGGTCGGCCTTTGCCGGTTCCGGGGGACGCGTTCCGCCCGGGCAAGGTTTTCCACCCCTCATCAGGAGAAATCGCATGAGCGTACTCGTTGGTAAAAAAGCCCCTGACTTCACCGTCCCGGCTGTTCTGGGCAACGGCGAAATCGTCGACAGCTTCAACCTGGCCTCGGCCATCAAGGGCAAGTACGGCCTGGTGTTCTTCTACCCGCTGGACTTCACCTTCGTCTGCCCGTCCGAGCTGATCGCCCTGGACCACCGCATCCCTGACTTCCAGGCGCGCAACGTCGAAGTGATCGGCGTGTCGATCGACTCGCACTTCACCCACAACGCCTGGCGTAACACCCCGGTCAACAACGGCGGCATCGGCCAGGTCAAGTACACCCTGGCAGCCGACATGACCCACGAAATCTGCAAGGCCTACGACGTCGAGTCCGAAGGCGGCGTGGCTTTCCGTGGCGCGTTCCTGATCGACACCAACGGTGTTGTGCGTTCGCAGATCATCAACGACCTGCCACTGGGTCGTAACATGGACGAGCTGCTGCGCCTGGTCGACGCCCTGCAATTCCACGAAGAGCACGGCGAAGTCTGCCCTGCCAACTGGAAGAAAGGCGACAAGGGCATGAACGCTTCGCCAGAAGGCGTAGCTGCCTACCTGAGCGAGAACGCTGGCAAGCTGTAATCGCCACGCGTAAAAAAACCGGCCCATGTGGCCGGTTTTTTTGTGCCTGCTGGCGGCTCCCTGTAGGAGCCGGCTTGCCGGCGATGAGGCCCGGGAGGGCGGCTCAATCGTTGAAGTCGCGCCAGCCGCCCATTTCTTTCCAGCGGTTGACGATGCCGCAGAACAGCTCGGCGGTCTTCTCGGTGTCGTAACGCGCCGAATGCGCCTCACGCCCGTCGAAGTCGATGTCGGCGCTCTGGCAGGCCCGCGCCAGTACGGTCTGGCCGTAGGCAAGGCCGGCCAGCGTTGCGGTGTCGAAGCTGGAGAACGGGTGGAACGGGTTGCGCTTGATGTCGTTGCGCGCCACCGCGGCGTTGAGGAAGCCCAGGTCGAAGCTGCTGTTGTGGCCAACCAGGATTGCCCGCTTGCAGCCGTTGGCCTTCAGCGCCTTGCGCACGCCACGGAAAATGTCCGTGAGCGCGCTCTCTTCGCTGACTGCCATGCGCAGTGGATGGTCCAGCTTGATGCCGGTGAACTCCAGCGCAGCCTGTTCGATGTTGGCCCCTTCGAACGGCTCGACCCGGAAGAAGTAGGTGTGCTCAGGGAACAGGAAGCCCTTTTCGTCCATGCCGATGGTCACCGCGGCGATCTCCAGCAGGGCGTCGGTGGCGCTGTTGAAACCGCCGGTCTCGACATCCACCACTACCGGCAGGTAACCGCGAAAGCGTTCGGCCATGGGGTGGCGCGAGCCGCTGCTGGCCTGGCCGTCCTGTTCGTCGTCGTAGAGGTCTTCGCTCACGCGTTATCCTCCAGCAGGCGCCAGTGCAGTTTTTCACCGGCACGCAGCGGGATCACGGTGTTGTCGCCGAACGGCAGGCTGGAAGGGGCGGTCCACTCGTCACGCACCAGGGTGATGGTGTCGGTGTTGCGTGGCAGGCCGTAGAAGTCCGGGCCGTGCTTGCTGGCGAAACCTTCGAGCTTGTCCAGCGCGTTGCGCTGCTCGAACGCCTCGGCATACAGCTCGATGGCGGCGTAGGCGGTGTAGCAGCCAGCGCAGCCGCAGGCGTTCTCTTTGGCGTGCTGGGCGTGGGGGGCCGAGTCGGTGCCGAGGAAGAATTTCGGGCTGCCGCTGGTAGCCGCGTCCAGCAGTGCCACCTGGTGGGTGTTGCGCTTGAGGATCGGCAGGCAATAGAAGTGCGGGCGAATACCACCGACCAGCATGTGGTTGCGGTTGTACAGCAAGTGCTGGGCAGTGATGGTGGCGCCGACGTTGGCTGGCGCCTCGGCGACGAACTGCGCGGCATCGCTGGTGGTGATGTGCTCGAACACCACTTTGAGCGTGGGGAAGCGTTCGACCAGGCGACGCATGTGCTCGTCGATGAAGCGCTTCTCGCGGTCGAACACGTCGATCTCGCTGCGCGTCACTTCACCGTGCACCAGCAGCGGCATGCCGGTTTCGGCCAGCGCTTCGATGACTGGGAAGATGTTGTCGATGCTGGTAACGCCGGAATCGGAGTTGGTGGTGGCGCCGGCCGGGTATAGCTTGGCGGCGTACACGAAGCCGCTGGCCTTGGCTGCACGGACGTCCTCGGGGCTGGTGCGGTCGGTGAGGTACAGCACCATCAGCGGCTCGAAGCGGCTGCCGGCCGGGCGGGCAGCGAGGATGCGCTCGCGGTAGGCACCGGCTTCGACGGCATTGCGCACCGGCGGAACCAGGTTGGGCATGATGATGGCACGGCCGAATGTGCGGGCCACATCAGCAACGGTGTGGGGCAGGACGGCACCATCGCGCAGATGGATGTGCCAGTCGTCGGGACGCAGGAGGGTCAGGCGATCGGACATTGGGGATTCCAGGCGGGTCGAACTCAGGCGCCAATGCTACCGGAAAACCCCGTCACGAGCACGGCTATCAAGTTTTCTGCGGGGCGTCCGATAGCCTTGGGGTAAGCCGTCAGAATTTGTGGAGCCGCCCGTGCGCCAGCGTTATCTAGCCCTGTTCACTCTCGTTGCCAGCCTTCCGGCCGGGGCAATGACTTTCCAGACCCGCGTCGAGAGCGTCGCCTGGAAGGTCGAGGGGGATCAGTTCGAGTGCCGTCTGACCCAGCCGATCGAAGGTTTCGGCAGTGGCGAGTTCGTGCGCCGCGCCGGCGAGCAGCCGACCTTCCAGCTGCGTTCGGACAGCAACGTGCTGGGGGCAGGCTCTGCCACCCTGCTGGCCGCAGCGGCGCCGTGGCAGCCGGGGCGTGGTGACATCAACCTGGGCGCGGTGCGCATGGCCCGTACCGGGGTGCTGTTCACCTCAAGCCAGGGCCAGGCCAGCCGCCTGATCAACGGGTTGCTGGACGGGCGCAGCACGGTGGTGCGCAACTACACCGGTGAGGGCGGGCGGGCGATGGAAGTGCGCATGCTGCCGGTCAGCTTCGCCAAGGCCTACAGCGACTATCAAGTGTGTGCCGCCAAGCTGCTGCCGATGAACTACGACCAGATCCGCCAGACCCAGATCGGCTTCCCGGGCACGGGCCTGGAGCTGGACAGCTCGGCGCGGGCGCGCCTGGACGTGATCCTCGATTACCTGCGGGCCGACCCGTCGGTCAACCACATCGAGCTCGACGGCCACTCCGACAACAGCGGCAACCGCCTGACCAACCGCGACAACTCGCGGCGCCGCGCCCTGGCGGTGGCTGAATACCTCAAGGCCCATGGCGTGCCGGAAGAGCAGATCACCGTGCGCTTCCATGGCGAGCGTTACCCGCTGGTCAAGAACAACAGCGCCGCCAACCGCGCCCGCAACCGCCGGGTGAACATCCAGCTCGACCGCCTCACGCCCATCGAAAAACCGGTGGAAGCCCCGGTAGCGCCACCAGCTCCGGCAGCAGCCCCAGCCAGCCCGGCTGCAGCACCCGCTGCACCTGCGGCGCAGGCAGCCCCTGCGAAGAAAGCCTGAGCGCGACCGTTGGTCGCGCTGGCGACAGTTCCTGTCGCTTTGTCATCACAAGCTGTCGCCCCACTGTAAATTTTGCGGCAAGGCCGTTAGAATCGAAGGCTTTCCGTACAACCCCGTGGAGTGATGGCATGGCGGACGTAAAAAAGGTCGTACTGGCGTATTCCGGCGGCCTTGATACTTCGGTGATTCTCAAGTGGCTGCAGGACACCTACAACTGCGAAGTGGTGACCTTCACCGCTGACCTGGGCCAGGGCGAAGAGGTCGAGCCGGCCCGCGCCAAAGCCGAGGCGCTGGGCATTAAAGAAATCTACATCGACGACCTGCGCGAAGAGTTCGTGCGCGACTTCGTGTTCCCGATGTTCCGTGCCAACACTGTCTACGAAGGCGAGTACCTGCTGGGTACTTCCATCGCCCGCCCGCTGATCGCCAAGCGCCTGATCGAAATCGCCAACGAAACCGGCGCCGACGCCATTTCCCACGGCGCGACCGGCAAGGGTAACGACCAGGTACGTTTCGAGCTGGGTGCCTACGCGCTCAAGCCAGGTGTCAAGGTCATCGCACCATGGCGCGAGTGGGACCTGCTGTCCCGCGAGAAGCTGATGGGCTACGCAGAGAAGCACGGCATCAAGATCGAGAACAGCGGCAAGAAAAAGTCGCCCTACTCGATGGACGCCAACCTGCTGCACATCTCCTACGAGGGTGGCGTGCTGGAGGACCCGTGGGCCGAGGCCGAAGACGACATGTGGCTGCCAAGCTGGGGCGTTTCTCCGGAAGCTGCACCAGACCAGGCGACCTACATCGAGCTGACCTACCGCAACGGTGACATCGTCGCCATCGACGGCGTCGAGAAGTCCCCGGCCACCGTACTGGCCGAACTGAACCGCGTCGGTGGTGCCAACGGCATCGGCCGTCTGGACATCGTCGAAAACCGCTATGTCGGCATGAAGTCCCGCGGTTGCTACCAGACGCCTGGCGGCACCATCATGCTCAAGGCCCACCGTGCCATCGAGTCGATCACCCTGGACCGCGAAGTCGCTCACCTGAAAGACGAGCTGATGCCCAAGTACGCCAGCCTGATCTACACCGGCTACTGGTGGAGCCCTGAGCGTCTGATGCTGCAACAGATGATCGACGCTTCGCAGGCCAACGTGAACGGCGTGGTACGCCTGAAGCTGTACAAAGGCAGCGTCAGCGTGGTTGGCCGTCAGTCCGACGACACCCTGTTCGATGCCAACATCGCGACCTTCGAAGAAGACGGCGGCGCCTACAACCAGGCCGACGCCGCTGGCTTCATCAAGCTCAACGCACTGCGCATGCGCATTGCGGCCAACAAAGGCCGTTCGATGCTGTAAGTCGAGTGTTAGCTGATAAAAAACCCGGCCCTGGCCGGGTTTTTTTGTGCCTCAGGAACTGTTGAAGGGTGCATGCGCGTTGTCTTGCATAGGGCCGACCGACAGTGTGATGCAGGTACGTTGATCGAGGTCATAGAGCACCCAGTTGCGCACCGTCGAATGGGGAGGGTCGAGCGCGCTGCGCAGGTGCTGTTCGAGGGTGGCGCGGCTCTTCGGCCCGGACAGGGCGACGATGATCGGGCCGCTGTTTGCCGTCGGCAATTGTCCCCAGCTGGTGGCTGGCGCCGGCTCTGAGGTGGAAAACGATGCCTGGTGCGGCGCAAGGTCGGCTTTCTCCGGGGAGAACAGTGAACTGCTGTTGAAGTTGAGGGTGAGGAAGAACAGCATCGTCAGGAAAAACGGGAACGCGACCAGAAACCATGTGTAGATCGACTGGCTGGAGTCATTGAGAAACGGCAGCGATGCCAGTGCCGAAGCTTCGACGACACCGGCAAAGATCGCAATGAGGCTCAAAGGGCTGAGTGATGGCTGATTCATGATGATGAACCCGAAAGGCTTTGCTCATCTGTAGGTTTTTTTGTTCTGGTACATAAGGGCGGTGGCTTTCCCGGTGAGCTAGATGAGCCTGGCTGATCCACGCGTCCGATGGCCTGGGCGAAATTTCCCGCGCCTGGTATCTCTTTTCAGCACTTTGTTGATGATGCTTCGGTTGATAAGTTTCAGGGCTTATCCGATGTTCTACCGGGCGATGCATCCCGCAAAAGCTTTGCATGTAGGAAGTTTCTCTAAAGCATGTAGTACTGCTCTTTGTGTGCGTCTTCTGGGGAAATCGCTGCTTATTGATTGCTGGCGCTCGGTTATGGTGAGTGGTCGAAATCAAAATCACGAATCAATGGGATACGCATGAACAAAGTGCTGATCGTGGATGATCACCCGGTCATTCGGCTGGCTGTGCGCATGCTGATGGAACGGCATGGTTACGAGGTGGTGGCAGAAACCGACAACGGCGTCGATGCCTTGCAGCTTACGCGCGAGCATCTGCCGGACATCGTCATCCTGGACATCGGGATTCCCAAGCTCGATGGGCTCGAGGTGGTTGCCCGCCTGGAGCTGGTGAGCCCGGCGAGCAAGGTGCTGGTGCTGACTTCGCAGGCCCCCGGGCATTTTTCCATGCGTTGCATGCAGGCGGGGGCCGCCGGTTATGTATGCAAGCAACAGGAGCTCACCGAACTGCTCAGCGCCATCAAGGCGGTGTTGTCCGGTTACAGCTACTTCCCCAACCAGGCGCTGCACAAGGGCAGGCCGGTCAGTGGCACAGGCAGCGAAACAGAAATGGTCGAGCGCCTGTCAGGGCGTGAAATGATGGTGTTGCAGCAACTGGCACGCGGCAGGAGCAACAAGGAAATCGCCGACAGCATGTTCCTTAGCAACAAGACGGTGAGCACTTACAAAACCCGCCTGCTGTTCAAGCTCAACGCCCGCTCGTTGGTGGATCTCATCGAACTTGCCCAGCGCCACGGCCTGGCCTGAATGCAGAAAAGCCTCCGTGTCAGGAGGCTTTCTCGAGGTTCATCAGAGGTCGTAATCGAAGTCTGCCAGTTGTTTTTGCAGGCGGCGCTCTTCCAGCATGTTGTCGATGGTGCGGCGCTTGCTGAGGTTGGTCTTGGCCGTTTCGACCTGGGGTTCCACTTCCTCTTCCGCGCTGGTGAATTCGTCGTCGGCAGCAAGGTCTTCTTTATCGGTGCTCATGCGTCACTCCAAGCCAAAGGGCCATTGGCCGTCCTTATAGCTGGATTCGCGAAGCCGGTAAAAAAGATTTTTTCAATCGAATATTGCAATTTCCTCTATTGCATCAATCGTCGGAAGTCTTGAGCTTGTACTCGCACAAATCTTCGATGCGGCAACTGCCGCAGCGCGGCTTGCGCGCCTGGCAAACATAACGGCCATGCAGGATCAGCCAGTGATGGGCGTCGAGCAGGTAGTCCTTGGGGACAAACTTGAGCAGCTTCTTTTCTACCTCCAGCACGGTCTTGCCGGGGGCGATGCCGGTGCGGTTGCTGACCCGGAAGATATGCGTGTCGACCGCCATGGCCAGTTGCCCGAATGCCGTGTTCAGCACCACGTTGGCGGTTTTGCGGCCCACGCCCGGCAAGGCTTCCAGGGCTTCGCGGTTCTGCGGCACCTCGCCACCGTGCAGTTCGAGGAGCAGCCGGCAGGTCTCGATGACGTTCTTGGCCTTGCTGTTGTACAGCCCGATGGTCTTGATGTATTCGCTCAGCCCTTCCACGCCCAAGGCATGGATGGCCTGTGGCGTGTTGGCGGCCGGGTACAGGCGCGCGGTTGCCTTGTTCACGCCCACGTCGGTGGCCTGGGCCGAGAGAATAACGGCGATCAGCAATTCGAACGGCGTGGTGTAGGCGAGTTCGGTCTTGGGTTCCGGGTTGTCTTCGTGCAGCCTGCGAAAGATCTCCAGGCGTTTGGCGGCATTCATGGGGTCAAAGGGTTCCTTGACGGCGTGAGGGTGAAGGCGATGGACGCAGGCGATTGTACAGGCCCAGCAGCAGGCCGAGCAGTACCAGTGCGCCCGGGACCAGGGCGGCGATGTGCAACCCCATGCCGGCCAGCCACTGGCGGCCCAGGCCCAGGGCCAGGCAGGCCAGCAGTACCTCGGCCAGGCCCTTGAGCAGCGTTCGCCAGCGGTGCTGGGTGGGCAGCAGGTATTCGATGCTCATGCACTGCAGGGCGATGATTGCGGGGTAGTGGGCTAACGGCAGCGCCTGCGCCATGGCCCAGGCATCCAGCGCCAGTTGCAGGCAGGTTGCCGATGCGGCGGCCAGCATCAGGGCAGCCCAAGCCCGTGCTGCGCCGCCAAGGTGTGGCCGCAGCGGGGCCATCAGGCCTTGGTGCGCTGTGATCAGGCCCAGGCAGCAGGCGCCAGCCAGTGCGGCCTGGGCGAATGTCGAGGTGGCGCCCAGCAGCGGGGCCAGGCAGGCGGTCAGCAGCAGTGGCCTATTCATCGGCAGGCGCTGCCAGCAGTGACCGGCGATGTTCATCGAAATAACGCAAGGCATCCTGCGTGGCGTCGATCACCGCGCGCGAGGTGACGGTCGCCCCCGTCAATTGGTCGAACTGGCCTTGGTCGCGCTTGAGCGCCCAGGCCTGTGCTGGTGTGTCGCTGAAGCCTTTGCCTACGAACTGTTGCAGCCAATGCCGCGCCGGGTCGGCTAACTGGTCGCCAAGGCCGGGGCTTTCCTGTTGCTGCAGTACCTGAATGCCTTGCAAGCGACCATTGGCGGCGATGGCGATGGCCAGTTCGATTGGCCCGGCGTAGCCCTGGCATTGGCTGTGCAGCAGAATGGCGATGGCCTGGCCGGCAAGGGTCGCCCGGTAGCCGGCCAGCAGGCGGCTATGGCCCAGGTGTGTGTCGGCCAGCGGCAGGGGCGTGCGCAGTGGCTGGTTGTCATAGCTGCCCGCAGGCAGCACGGCCAGCCAGGCCTGCTCGCGCAGCTGGCGTTCGGCTTCGGCGATGGGGTGCTCGGTGGCCCGCTGCCAGGCCAGGCTCAGCGCCAGCGCCAGGCCCGTCACCAGTACCAGCAGCAGGATGCTGCGCGTGCGTGCGTTCATGTGCTTACAGCCTCCCGGCGCTCGGCCCAGCGATCAAGGGTTGGGGCCGCCAGGTTCATCAGCAGGATGGCGAATGCCGTGCCATCGGGCAGGCTGCTCCAGATGCGCATGGCATAGATGAGCAGGCCGGCGCCCACGCCAAAGGCCAGCCGTGCTCGGGCGCGCCTGCAGCCTGAGACCGGTTCGGTGGCAATGAAGAAAGCTGCCAGCATGGTCGAGCCGCTGAACAGGTGCAGCAGCGGCGAGCCATGGGAGTCCGAACCTGAGCCGTTCCAGCCCAGCAGGCTGAACAGCAGCAACCCGGCCAGCAGCCCGGCGGGTGCATGCCAGGTGAATACCTTGCGTTGCAAAAGCCACAGGCCGCCCAGCAGGAACGCCAGGTTCACCCACTCGCTGCCGCGCCCGCCGAGGTGACCGAAGGCTGGGTGGCTGGCGAACAGTTCGTCGATGGTCAGGCTGCGGTTGTGGTGCAAGGTATCGAGCAGCGTGGGGCTGGCCCAGGCGTCGATGCCTTGGCTGGCGGCGAAACTCAGGTTCAGGCTGTCGAGCAGGCCGGGCGCCTGGCCCGGCCAATGGTTCATCTGTGCCGGGAAACTCAGAAGGGCGAATGCGTACCCCAACATTGCCGGGTTGAACAGGTTTCGCCCGACACCGCCGAACGCTTGCTTGCCCAGCCCGATGGCGACGCAGGATGCCGCTACGGGTAGCCACCAGGGCGCCGGGGCGGGTAGGGCAGCGGCCAGTAAAACGGCGCTCACCACGGCGCTGCCGTCGGCCAATGCCGGGCCGATGGGTTGCTTGCGTCTCCACAGCAGTAGCGCCTCGCAGGCTGTCGCGCTGATGGTGCACAGCAGCAGGTTGATCGCAATGCCCCATCCGTGCAGCCAGAACAGCGTCAAAAGGCCAGGGGCGCAGGCCAGCAGCGCCAGGTTCATGGCGTTGCGCAAGCGCGGGTCAGGCATAACCTGCGGGGTCATGGCTCGAACATTCCGCTCAGCCCCGAGAACGCCATCGCCATGATACCGGCACCGATCAGCGAAATGGGCAGGCCACGCAAGGCCGCCGGGATGTCCGCATGCCGGCTGCGTTCAAGCACGCCTGCGAGCAACAGCAATGCCAGCCAGAAGCCAGCGCCGGCAATGAGCCCCCAGCGCAGGGCCTGCCAGGCGCTGTTGCCATCCTGGCTCAGCTCCAGCAGCAGGCCCAGCGTGGCGGCGTTGCCCATTAACACTACCTGCAAACCGGGTATCGGCCAGTCGGGGCGCAGGCGTTGCACCAGCAGCGCCAGGCACCAGGCGAGGGCGCCGAGCAGTGGCAACAACAGGAACAGGCGCATGGCCTGCAGCCCGAGCGGGGCCAGCAGTTCGTGCTGCAACAGGTAGCCCACAGGCAGCGCCACGACCATCAGCAATGCGCTGCAGGCGCCAAGGGCATGCAGTCGACGGCGCTCAGGCCGCTCGGGCTCGAGAGCCAGGATATTGATCAGCGCGGCGCTGAACAGGGCCAGGACGAAGTCGCTCATGAACATGCCGAAGGCCGGGAGTTGCCCTGATTATCGGGCAGCGGGCGGCAGATGCAAATGCCCCGGCCAGTGGCCGGGGCAGGGGGCTTACTTGATGCGCTGGCCAGGCTTGGCGCCGCTGTCCGGGCTCAGCAGGTAGATTTCTTCACCGCCGGGGCCGGCGGCCATGACCATGCCCTCGGAAACGCCGAAGCGCATTTTACGTGGCTTGAGGTTGGCCACCATCATGGTCAGGCGGCCTTCCAGCTGGCTCGGGTCGGGGTAGGCCGACTTGATGCCGGAGAACACGTTGCGACGCTCGTCACCAATGTCCAGGGTCAGTTGCAGCAGCTTGTCGGCACCCGGTACGGCTTCTGCCTTGACGATCAGCGCCACGCGCAAGTCGACAGCGGCGAAGGTGTCGAACTCGATCTCGGCCGACAGTGGGTCCTTGGCCAGCTCGCCATTGCCGGCCGGCGCCTGCTGGGCTTCGGCGGCCAGCAGGTCTTCCTTGCTGGCGGCGACCATGGCTTCGACTTTGCTCAGCTCTATCCGGCTCATCAGTGCCTTGAACGGGTTCAGCTGGTGGTTTTCCAGGCGCGACTGGTGGTCGTTCCAAGTCAACGGGGCGACGTTGAGGAAGGCTTCGGCATCGCTGGCCAGCACTGGCAGCACCGGCTTGAGGAAGATCACCAGCTGGCGGAACAGGTTGATGCCCTGGGCACAGATGGCCTGCACTTCGTCCTGCTTGCCTTCCTGCTTGGCCAGCGACCACGGCGCCTTGTCGGCAATCCAGGCGTTGGCACGGTCGGCCAGGGCCATGATTTCGCGCATGGCGCGGCCAAAGTCGCGGCCTTCGTAGGCATCGCCAATGGACGGTGCTGCAGCCAGGAAGGCTTCGGTCAGTTCGGGGGCGGCGTCGCCTGCGACCATCACACCGTCGTTGCCCTTGTGAATGAAGCCTGCGCAGCGGCTGGCGATGTTCACCACCTTGCCCACCAGGTCGGAATTGACCTTCTGCACGAAGTCCTCGAGGTTCAGGTCGAGGTCGTCCACGCCACGGCCGAGCTTGGCCGCGTAGTAGTAGCGCAGGTATTCCGGCTGCAGGTGGTCGAGGTAGGTGCGCGCCTTGATGAAGGTGCCGCGCGACTTGGACATCTTGGCGCCGTTGACGGTGAGATAACCGTGTACGTTGACTGCGGTTGGCTTGCGCAACCCCGCGCCTTCGAGCATGGCTGGCCAGAACAAGGCGTGGAAGTTGACGATGTCCTTGCCGATGAAGTGGTACAGCTCGGCCTTGGAGCCCTCGTTCCAGAACGCGTCGAAGTCCAGCTCCGGGCGGCGTGCGCAAAGGTTCTTGAAGCTGGCCATGTAGCCGATCGGCGCATCCAGCCACACGTAGAAGTACTTGCCAGGCTCACCCGGGATCTCGAAGCCGAAGTACGGCGCATCGCGGGAGATGTCCCACTCTTGCAGGCCCGAGTCCAGCCATTCGGCGAGCTTGTTGGCCACCGCATCCTGCAGGGTGCCGCTGCGGGTCCACTGCTGCAGCATGGCCTGGAAGTCAGGCAGCTTGAAGAAGAAGTGCTGGGAGTCGCGCAGTACCGGGGTGGCACCGGAGATCGCCGACTTGGGGTTTTTCAGTTCGGTCGGGGCGTAGGTGGCGCCGCATTTTTCGCAGTTGTCGCCGTACTGGTCTTCGGCCGCGCATTTGGGGCAGGTGCCCTTGATGAAGCGGTCGGCGAGGAACATGCCCTTTTCAGGGTCGAAGTACTGGGTCACCGAGCGGGTGGCGATGTGCCCGGCGTCGCGCAGGCGGCCGTAGATCAGGCTCGACAGCTCGCGGTTTTCGTCGCTGTGGGTGGAGTGGAAGTTGTCGAAGTCCACCAGAAAATCAGCGAAGTCGCTGCTGTGTTCAGCTTGGACGTTGGCGATCAGTTGCTCCGGGGTGATGCCTTCTTTTTCGGCGCGCAGCATGATGGCCGAACCGTGGGCGTCGTCGGCGCAGACGTAGATGCACTGGTTGCCACGCAGCTTCTGGAAGCGTACCCACATGTCCGTCTGGATGTACTCCAGCATATGGCCAAGGTGGATCGATCCATTGGCATAGGGCAGGGCGCTGGTGACGAGAATCTGACGTGGCTCGGACATGGTGGCTCGGCTACTTATCTGGCTACGGGGTAAAAATGAGGGTGATCGGCCACTATAAAGGGCTGGCGAAGATATTTCACCCCGCGAACGCATATGCTGACGATTGACGGGTTAGCATAGGCGCCTGTTCAGTATTCAGTTTGCCAATGGGAGTGTCCATGAGTGCCGTCACCCGTGCCGCCATCGAAGGCGTGCTTCGCCAGTACACCGACCCCTACCTGAACCAGGACCCGGTCAGCGCCGGCTGCGTGCAGGCCATCGACATCCAGGGCGGGCAGGTCAGCGTGCAGCTGCAGCTCGGTTATGCCGCCGGGCTGTTCAAGGGTGGCTGGGCCCAGGTGCTGCAGACGGCCATCGGCAACCTCGACGGGGTGAGTGCGGCTAGCGTCACCATCGACTGCCAGATCGCCACCCACAAGGCCCAGGCCCAGGTGCCGGCCATGGCCAACGTGAAGAACATCATCGCCGTGGCTTCGGGCAAGGGCGGCGTGGGCAAGTCGACCACCGCGGCCAACCTGGCCCTGGCGCTGGCCCGCGAAGGTGCACGAGTGGGCATTCTCGACGCTGACATCTACGGCCCCAGCCAGGGCGTGATGTTCGGCATACCCGAAGGTACCCGCCCACAGGTGCGCGAGCAGAAGTGGTTCGTGCCGATCAAGGCCCATGGTGTCGAGGTGATGTCCATGGCCTTTCTCACCGACGACAACACGCCGATGGTCTGGCGTGGCCCGATGGTTTCCGGTGCCCTGCTGCAGTTGGTCACCCAGACCGCCTGGGATGACCTGGACTACCTGGTGATCGACATGCCACCAGGTACCGGTGATATCCAGCTGACCCTGGCGCAGAAGGTGCCGGTGGCAGGTTCCGTGATCGTCACCACGCCGCAGGACCTGGCTTTGCTGGACGCCAAGAAGGGCGTCGAGATGTTCCGCAAGGTCAATATCCCGGTGCTGGGCGTGGTGGAGAACATGGCCGTGCACATCTGCTCCAACTGCGGCCACGCCGAGCACTTGTTCGGTGAAGGCGGTGGCGAGAAGCTGGCGGCGCAGTACGGCGTCGAGCTGCTGGCTTCGCTGCCGCTGTCGATGCTGATCCGCGAGCAGGCCGACAGCGGCAAGCCGACGGCCATCGCCGAGCCGGAAAGTCAGATCGCCATGGTTTACCAGGAGCTGGCGCGGCAGGTGGGCGCGCGCATTGTGCTGCAGGAAGCGGCGGCACCTGCGATGCCGAGCATTACCATCAGCGAAGACTGAACCGATCAAGAGCTTGTGGGAGCGGGCTTGCCCCGCGATGGATGGCAGCGCCGCTCCCGCTTTCAAACCCTGCAGACAGGCACAAAAAAACCCGCCAATGGCGGGTTTTTTCTGAAGCGAGGAAGCTAAATCGACTTAGGCGATTTGAACTTCTTCAGCCTGCATGCCTTTCTGGCCGCGGGTAGCGACGAAAGTAACAGCCTGGCCTTCTTTCAGGGTTTTGAAGCCGTCAGCTTGGATGGCTTTGAAGTGCACGAACAGGTCGTCGCCCGACTGAGGGGTGATGAAGCCGTAGCCTTTCTCGTCGTTGAACCACTTAACAACACCGGATTGACGGTTGGACATTTTTCTGTCTCCTTGGACAAAGTTTTGTGGCGGCCTGGGAAAACCCCGAGCCGTGAACTGAGTGCAAAGGAGCAGAAGGTGTCAGGAGATGGGCCGATCGTAAATCGTGCATCAAACAGATCTTCGGTGTCGCGTGCAGCACAGTGGGCGTAACCTTAACCCACTTTCCCTGACCTGCCAATAACCCTGGGCATGTTTGTCGCAATTCGGATCGACGGTGCCTGCAAGCCCCGTCCGGCGGGGATTGCAGCATGAAGGAGGGATCTGACTTTGCCGCAGGCGCCGGGACCGGTAAGATGCGCGTCACGATTTTTTTCACCTTGCACTCTCAGGACACCCGCCATGAGCATCAAATCGGACAAGTGGATTCGCCGCATGGCGCAGGAACACGGCATGATCGAACCGTTCGTCGAGCGCCAGGTGCGCGGCGAGCAAGACAGCCGGGTCATCTCCTTCGGTGTCTCCAGCTACGGCTACGACGTGCGCTGCGCCGACGAATTCAAGGTGTTCACCAACATCAACTCGGCCACCGTCGACCCCAAGAACTTCGATGCCGGCAGCTTCGTCGACATCAAGAGCGATGTGTGCATCATCCCGCCGAACTCCTTTGCCCTGGCCCGCACCGTCGAATACTTCCGCATTCCGCGCGATGTGCTGACCATCTGCCTGGGCAAGAGCACCTACGCCCGTTGCGGCATCATCGTCAACGTCACCCCGCTGGAACCTGAGTGGGAAGGCCACGTGACCCTGGAGTTCTCCAACACCACCACGCTGCCGGCGAAGATCTACGCCAACGAAGGCGTGGCGCAGATGCTGTTCCTGCAGTCCGACGAAGCATGCGAAGTTTCGTACAAGGACCGCGGCGGCAAGTACCAGGGCCAGCGCGGCGTCACCCTGCCGCGTACCTGAGCCGACCAACTGCGGGGAATTGTTCGCCGGCAGTGCACTCCAAATCTTGAACGGTCCCGGCGCGCATGACGTGCGCCGGCTCTAGTCAGGAGCTGCCCCATGAAACTCGACCCCGCAATCAGCGCCAAGCTGGCCGTGCTGCAGCCGAACCAGATCGGCTTGCCGGCCTGGTCGCTGCTGGCCCACCCGCCCACGCCGCTGCAGGCCGGCGGCGTGCCGCACCAGCCCGACCCCGACACCCCGCAGCCGCCGGAGCCCGGCGAGCATCCGCCGATGGAGCCGGGCGAGCCAACCCTGCCTGACGAGCCGCCTCCCGCCCCTGTTGCTTGATCATGCCCCCAGCGGCCAGACCTGTCCGGCACCCGCCAGGTAAAGGCGCGTGCCGGCCTCTGCTTGCACATTCCAGCCGCCGGTGAATTCACCGAACGCGGGTAGCAGCGCTACCTGCGGGCCAAACACGAAACACGGCATGCGCAGCCGCTGGCGGCCCCGCCCGCGCAGTACGTAGGCCGGGTGCACATGCCCGGCCAGTACCGGATGGGTGGCATGGGGATCGGGTTCGTGGCACAGGGCAAAGGGCTCCAGCAGCCAGGGCTCTTCATGCACCGTAATAGCCAACTGCGCAGGCGGGTCACCCGCGTGGCGGTCGTGGTTACCGCGCACCAGCACGATCTGCAAGGCCGAGTGGCGTTCACGCCAGGCCTGCAGGGCAGCCAGGGTTGCCGGCGCGCGGGCGCTGCGGGCATGCAGAAAGTCGCCCAGCACGATCAGCGTCGAGCAGCCATGGGCGGCCAGCAGCGCGTCGAGCCTGGCCAGTGTCGCTTGCGTGGTGCCGTGCGGCACCGGTTGGTGCTGCGCCCGGTAGCTGGCGGCCTTGCCGATATGCAGGTCGGCCACCAGCAGCGCTTGCCGCCTGGGCCAGTAGACGGCTTTGTCGGCGAGCAGCAGCAGGGTTTCGCCGGCATAGCCGATTGCCAACTCATCCATGCCCGTTACCTGCGGCGTTTTCCAGCTCTGCCACCATCCGGGCGATGCGGTCGGCCAGTTTCTCGGTGCTCAGGGTTTCGCGCATGCCTTCCACCAGCAGGGTGAAGGCCAGCGGGCCGGGGCGTTTGAGGGCATGCAGGTCCAGCTGTTGGCTGCTCATGCGTTGCAAATGCCTGTGCAACCGGTCGATTTCCAGCTCCTCGCCCAGTACTTCGTCGCGGGCCTGGCCCAGTAGCAGGTTGCCCGGGTCATGCTTGCGAAACACCTCGAAGAACAGCCCGCTGGAGGCCTGGATCTGTCGGGTGCTTTTTTGCGCCGCCGGGTAGCCGCCGAATACCAACCCGGAAATCCGGGCGATTTCGCGAAAGCGGCGCAGGGCCATTTCGCTGGCATTGAGGCTGGCCAGCACGTCTTCGAGTACCTGCCCGGCGCTCAACGCCGCTGGCAAGTGGGTGGCCCAGTCCACCCGGCTGGGGGTGAGCAGTTCGAAGCCGTAGTCACTCACCGCGATCGACACCGACAGCGGCTGAGCACGGCTGACCCGCCAGGCGATCAGGCTGGCCAGCCCCAGGTTGGCCATGCGCCCGGCAAAGGGGTAGAGGAACAGGTGCGAGCCCTGGCGGCTGCTCAGGGTTTCGGCCAGCAGGGTGGTGCGGGTGGGCAGTGCCGACCAGCTTGCCTGCAATGTCAGCAGCGGGCGCACCGCACGCAGTTCGGGGCTTTCGAAGTGGCCGTGGGAGGCGGCCTCCAATTGCTCGACCAGGGCGTCGGCCAGTTCGCTGGACAACGGCATGCGCCCGCCATTCCAGCGTGCCACGGCTGCCTTGCGAGAGGTGCTGCGGCGCACATAGGCGGTCATGTTCTCGACCCGCACCAACTCCAGCATCCGCCCGGCGAACATCAGCGTGTCGCCGGGGCGCAGGCGGGCGATGAAAGCCTCCTCAACGCTACCCAGCGCCTTGCCGCCGCCCTTGCTCCAGAATTTCAGTTGCAGGCTGGCCTCGCTGACGATGGTCCCGATGCCCATGCGATGGCGCCGCGCCAGGCGTTCACTGGTCACCCGCCAGATGCCGTCGGCGTGGGCCTCCACGCGCTGATAGTCAGGGTAGGCACCCAAGGCGCTGCCGCCGTTGTGCACGAACGCCAGCGCCCACTGCCACTGGCTGGCCTGCAGGTCGCGGTAGGCCCAGGTGCTGCGCACTTCGGCCAGCAGTTGCTCGGGGCGCATGCCGGCGCCCAGAGCCATGCTCACCAGGTGCTGCACCAGCACATCCATGCACAGCCGTGGTGAGCGCCGGGCCTCGATGTGCCCGGCGGCCAGTGCCTGGCGGGCCGCCGCCGCCTCCACCAGCTCCAGGCTGTGGGTGGGCACCAGGGTGATGCGCGAGGTGCGCCCCGGCGCATGCCCGGAGCGCCCGGCGCGCTGCATCAGCCGGGCGATGCCCTTGGCTGAGCCGACCTGCAACACCCGCTCCACCGGCAAAAAGTCTACCCCCAGGTCCAGGCTCGAGGTGCACACCACGGCCTTGAGTTGGCCCTGCTTGAGCGCCCCCTCGACCCAGTTGCGGGTTTCCCGGGCCAGCGAGGCGTGGTGCAGGGCGATCAGCCCGGCCCACTCTGGGCGCGCCTCCAGCAGTGCCTGGTACCACAGCTCGGCCTGGGCGCGGGTGTTGGTGAACACCAGGCTGCTGGCACTGCCGTCCAGTTCGGCGGCCACCTGGGCGAGCATCTTCAGGCCCATGTGCCCGGCCCAGGGGAAGCGCTCAAGCTGTGCCGGGATCAGGGTGTCGACGATCAGGCGCTTGTTCTGGCGCCCCTTGAGCAGCAGGCCGCCATCCGGCACCAGCACCTGTAAGGCGTGCTCGAGGTTGCCCAGGGTCGCCGACAGCCCCCATACCACCAACTGCGGCCGCCAACGGCGCAGCCGTGCCAGGGCCAGTTGCAGTTGCACCCCGCGCTTGTTGCCCAGCAGCTCATGCCATTCATCCACCACCACCAGGCGCAGGCTGGCGAAGTCCTGTTCGGCCTGGGCACGGGTCAGCAGCAGGGTCAGGCTCTCGGGGGTAGTGATCAGTGCGCTGGGCAGACGCCGCGCCTGGCGGGCGCGCTCGGCGCTGCCGGTGTCGCCGCTGCGCACGGCCACGCTCCAGTTCAACCCAAGCTCATCCAGTGGCACCTGCAAGGCCTGCGCGGTGTCGGCGGCCAGGGCGCGCATGGGGGTGATCCACAGCACCTGCAACGGGGCGGGTTGGCGGCCGGCGGCGGTGCCAGCGAAGGCACGCAGCGCGCCCAGCCAGAGCGCGTAGGTTTTGCCGGCACCGGTGCTGGCGTGCAGCAGGCCGCTTTCGCCACGGTCGATGGCGGCCCACGCCTGGCGCTGGAAGGCGAACGGCTTCCAGCCGCGGCTGGTGAACCATGCGAGGGCGAGGTCGGGCATGCGGCGCGGGTCCTTCGAAGGCTGTGCTTCTAATGACCCTACGCGCCTGCGTTTGATTTTACCGGGTCAGTTGCCCAAAAGGTAGCCGCTGCGGCACACCTTCTGGCCGGCCACATGGGCCACCACCATGCCTGCCGTGGCCATGCGCCGCAGGCTGCGGGCGTACATCAGCCCGGCCTGGGTGGTGTGCAGCGGGGTCACCCGGTCGCTGAGCGGGTCGATCACCTCGGCCACCAGTTGCCCGGCTTCAAGCTGCTGCCCGGGTTTGGCATGGAACACCAGCAAACCGCCCAGCGGTGCGGTTACCGGCTCTACTGCGGCCAGTGGCGTAGCCGGCTGGCGCAGCGCCGGCAGCGGGGCCGGCTGGTCTTCGATCACGCCGCTGTGGGTGAGAAAGTCGAGGATCGCCTGGCAGTCCTGGCTGGCCAGGGCGTGGCTGACGTCGGCCTGGCCGCGCAGCTCTATGGTCACCGAGAAGCTGCCCAGGGGGATCGGGAAGCGCTTGGCGAAGCGTTGCTGCAATTGCCACCAGACTAGGCTGAAGCACTCGTCGAACGACTGCCCGCCCGAGTCGGTGGCCAGCAGGCTGGCCTGCACGCCCAGATAGCGCGCCAGTGGTTCGACCTGGGGCCAGGCTTCGGGGGTGGTGTACAGGTGCTCCACGGCCTCGAAGTCGCAGTGCAGGTCGAGCACCATGTCGGCGTCGCAGGCCAGCCGTTGCAGGGTCAGGCGTTGTGATTGCAGGGGCGTGCGTGCCGGGTGGGCGTCCAGGCCACGGCGCAGGTATTCGCGGATCAGCGCCAGGTTGTGGGCTGGGTCCTGAGTCAGGTGGGCTTCGACCTGGTCGCCGATGTTGTCTGCCAGGTCGACGAAGTTGCGGTTGAAGTTCTCGCCGCTTTGCAGTTCGAAACGGCCCAGGGGCGCGTCCAGCAGCACCTGCTCCAGGCCCACCGGGTTGGCCACCGGCACCAGGATGATTTCGCGGCGCAGGCGGCCTTGCTGCTCAAGTTCGGCCAAGCGCTGCTTCAGGTGCCAGGCCACCAGCATGCCGGGCAGTTCGTCGGCGTGCAGCGAGGCCTGGATGTACACCTTGGCGCCATCGCGCGGGCCAAAGTGAAAGCTGTGCAACTGGCGGGCGATGCCGGGCACGGGAGACAACAGGTCGTGGGTCGAGTGGTGCATGGGGGTCCTGATTGAAACGTTCTGTGACAAGGGCCGGGATCAAGGATAGAAGCACAACTTCGGGCCCGGTGCACCCTCAGCCGAGCAGCGCCTGCAGGGTTGCCAGGTCGTCGGCCTGTTCCACTGGCTTGTCGTGGCGCCAGCGCAGCATCCGCGGAAAACGCACGGCGATGCCGCTCTTGTGCCGTTTGGACAGGGCGATGCCTTCAAAGCCCAGCTCGAACACCAGCGTCGGGGTGACGCTGCGCACCGGGCCGAAGGTTTCCACGGTGGTCTTGCGGATGATGCCGTCGACCCGGCGCATTTCTTCGTCGCTGAGCCCGGAGTAAGCCTTGGCGAACGGCACCAGGCTGCGCCCGGGCGCACCAAACGGGGCGTCCCACACGGCGAAGGTGTAGTCGCTGTACAGGCTGGCGCGCCGGCCATGGCCGCGCTGGGCGTAGATCAGCACCGCATCGACGCTGAACGGGTCGACTTTCCACTTCCACCACAGGCCCACATCCTTGGTGCGGCCCACGCCGTACAGCGCGTCACGCTGCTTGAGCATCAGCCCCTCGACCCCCAGGCTGCGCGATGCTTCGCGCAGGCCCGCGAGGTCGGCCCAGCTGTCGCCGGCCAGCAGCGGCGACAGCAGCACGGGGGCCAGCGGGTGCTCCGCCAGCAGCTGCTCCAGTTGCTGACGGCGCACGTGCTGCGGGTGGTTGCGCCAGTCCTCGCCCTGGTATTCCAACAAGTCGTAGGCCTGCAGCACCACCGGGGCATCAGCCAGCAGTTTCTTGCCCAGCGTCTTGCGGCCCAGGCGTTGTTGCAGCAGGGCGAAGGGTTGCACGGCGATGCCTTCGACGCCGGGTTTCCAGACCAGTATTTCGCCATCGAGCACACTGCCGTCGGGCAGCATGTGCGCCAGGCCTTGCAGCTCGGGGAAGCGCTCGGTGACCAGCTCTTCGCCGCGCGACCACACCCACAACTGGCCATCACGCTTGACCACCTGGGCCCGGATGCCGTCCCATTTCCATTCCACCTGCCAGCCTTGCGGCGGGCCGAGCAGGGCGTCGAACTGCTCTACCGGGAGTTGCAGGGCATGGGCCAGAAAGAACGGGTAGGGCTGCCCGCCACGCTGCTGGTGTTCGTCGGCCGACTCCGGGGCGATCAGCTTGAGGTAGCTGGCGGCGACCGGGCGATGGCTGAGGTCGGTGTAACCGACCATTCGCTGGGCAACGCGTTTGGCGTCGAGGCCGGCCAGTTGCGCCAAGGCGCGGGTGACCAGCAGCTTTGACACCCCCACGCGAAAACTGCCGGTGACCAGTTTGAGGCTGAGCATCAGGCTCGGCCGGTCCAGTTGCGCCCACAACTGCGGCAGGCGTTCGCGTACCCGCTCTGCTGGCTGGCCGCGCAATGGCAGCAACTGCTGTTCGACCCAGTCGGCAAGCCCGGCATCACTGCCATGGGGGTTTTCCGGCAGCAGCAGCGAGACCGTCTCGGCCAGGTCGCCCACCGCCTGGTAGCTTTCCTCGAACAGCCACTCGGGTAGCCCCGACAGCTGCGTGGCCAGTTCGCGCAGCAACCGGCTCGGGACCATTTGCCGTGGCCGACCGCCGGCGAGGAAGTACACCGCCCAGGCGGCATCGGCAGCGGGCGCACTGGCGAAATAGTCACGCAGCGCCTGCAACTTGGCGTTGCTCGAAGTGGTGGCGTCCAGGCGCAGATACAGTTCGGCGAAGGCTTTCATGCCTCGGTTTCCACGGCCGGCGCATCATCTTCTTCGCCATATTCGGTGACGAAAGGGCGGGCATCCAGGCCTTGCTCGGTGAGGTAGCGCACCAACACGTTCACCGAACCATGGGTGACCATCACCCGTTGGGCGCCGGTCTGGCCGATGGCCCACAAAAGGCCCGGCCAGTCGGCGTGGTCGGAGAGCACGAAACCGCGGTCCACGCCGCGCCGCCGGCGGGTGCCGCGCAGGCGCATCCAGCCGCTGGCGAAGGCGTCGCGGTACTCGCCGAAGCGCTTCATCCAGCTGCTGCCGACGGCCGAGGGTGGGGCCAGTATCAGCGCCTGGCGCAGCAGTGGGTCGTTGCGCGGTACATCGCCGGCGTACAGGGTGGCTGGCAGTTGCACGCCGGCCTCGCGATAGACCCGGTTCAGCGGCTCCATCGCACCGTGCACGACAATCGGGCCAATGCTGGCGTCCAGCCCGTGGAGGATGCGCTGAGCCTTGCCGAAGGCATAGCAGAACAGCACGCTGGCCTTGCCCTGTGCGCAGTTGCCGCGCCACCAGGCGTTGATCTGGGCGAACACCTCGGCCTGGCTTGGCCAGCGGTAGATTGGCAGGCCGAAGGTCGACTCGGTGATGAAGGTGTGGCAGCGCACCGGCTCGAATGCTGCGCAGGTGGCGTCGGGCTCGACTTTGTAATCACCGGAGGCCACCCACACCTGGCCCTGATATTCCAGGCGCACCTGGGCCGAGCCCAACACGTGGCCTGCCGGGTGCAGGCTCAAGGTCACGCCGTGGTGCAGCAGGCGTTCGCCGTAGGGCAGGGTTTGCAAGTCGATTCCCGCGCCCAAGCGGCTGCGCAGCACGCCGGCGCCTGCGGCGGCAGTCAGGTAGTGGCGGTTGCCGGGGCGGGAGTGATCGCCGTGGCCGTGGGTGATCACCGCACGCTCTACCGGGCGCCAGGGGTCGATGTAGAAATCGCCGGGCGGGCAGTACAGGCCTTCGGGGCGGGCGATGACGAGGTCCATGGCGAGGGGGGCGGTGGTGGGTGGTACAAGGTGGGAGCGTGGGGGGAGGGGGAAAGTTCGGTTGGGGGAGTGTGCTCTCGGAATTGGCTTACAAAAATCTTGGAAATGGTGAATTGGTATTTGCTGTTCAATGGCCCCTTTAATGCCTTGGTGGTGCTGGAAGGTGTCTGGCGAAGTTATTGCTGCGCCTATGAAATCGAGCGCCGCCCGTGCGGCGCATCGCGGGCAAGCCCGCTCCCACATCTGTTTCGGGCCAGTCTCTTCTGTGCCATTACCTGGTCCGCCTTGTTGGCTCGACACAATTTCAGCATGGGCGCTTAGGCCGTTTCGCAAGGGTCAAGACATGTACCAAGGCGGACAGCGGTACTTTCACAGGACTCATTGGCCCGAAACAGATGTGGGAGCGGGCTTGCCCGCGATGCGCCGCGCGGGCGGCGCTCGATCTGATAGGCGCTGCAAGGCGTTCGGCGAACACATTGCAGCCTTCACCCAAACCCCTGAAACGAGGTATCGAGATGACCTTCGACTATCCGGTTGTCGTGCACTGCGAAGCCGGCAGCTTCTGGGTGAGCTGCCCAGACATTCCGGAAATGGCCAGTGCTGGTGACACCGTCGACGAGGCTCTGTTCGACGCGGTAGATGCACTAGAGTCGGCTATTTCGTTGTATATCGATCAGCGCAAGGCCATACCGCTGCCTTCACCCCGCCAACAGGATCAGGTGCTGGTCAGGTTGCCTGCACTGAGTGCTGCCAAGGCGGCGTTGTGGAACATCATGACTGAACAGAAGGTGACCAAGACCGAGTTGGCCAGACGCCTGGGCGTCAATCGCCCACAGGTGGATCGCCTGGTCGACCTGTTGCATCGCTCCAAGATCGAACAGGTCGAGCATGCTCTGCAGGTGCTTGGCCAGCGTATCGAGCTAGCGGTGGTCGCAGCCTGAAACCACCCAGCCATGAAAAAGCCGCCTGTGGCGGCGGCTTTTTCATGGCTGCTTGAACCTACTTCCCCGGCACCAGCGTCAAGCGCTGGTTGCCATAGGCCCGGCCGAAGTTCTGCGGCTGCAGCGGCAGGCTCATGAAGCGCCCCTTGAACCAGGCATCCAGCCCGTCGCTGTAGTGACGGCTGGCCGGGTTGCCCGACTGGCCGCTGCTGGTCAGCAGTTGCAGCGGCTCGGCCTGGCCGAAGTCGACGATCATACGCGCCGAGGCCGGCAGGCGGGTGTCGAAGTTGCTGCCCCAGGCGTAAGGGGTCAACGCCAGGGTGCTGAAGTCGCCACCGGCGGCCATTGGCGAGCGCTTGAGGCTGTCGCCCAGTCCCTGGTAACTGGCCGCTGGCCATTTGTACTGGTGCAGCTTGCCCCACTGCCAGGCGCGCCGGTCGGCGCCAAGCTGCGCGGTGCCGGCGTCGATCGCGCCGGCCAGGCTGCGGGCCAGAATGGTGGGCTTGTCTTCTTTCTGCGGGGTGTTGCGGTCATCCCAGAACGGGCTGTCGTCGCGGCCCAGCAGGTGGTCGGCCTGGGCTGAATACGACAACTGCGCGTTGCCGACGAAGGCTTGCCAGGCGGCGCCGGATTCCGGGCCGAGGTCGTCGAGGAAGGCCTGGCGGGTGACCTCCTGAAGGAACAGCTCATACAGCGCGGCATCGGCCGACACCGGGCTCAGGCGGCCGTCGAAGGCCTTGAGCCGGGTGAGTGCCTCGCGGGCCTTGTCGCGTTGGGCCGCGGGCAGGGCGTCGATGGCCTGCTTGAGCGGCTGGGCCATGCCCGGTGCGTCGAACATTTGCTTGAGCTTGGCTGCCAGCAGGGTCACCTGGTCGTTTTGCAGGGCCATCAGGCTGCGGCCGTCGTGGCGGCCATTGCCGGCCAGTTCGGCCAGGCGTTCGGCGCGCTCGGGGTAGTACCAGGTGCTCGACAGTTGCATGCCGTAGCCCTTGGGCTGGCTGCGCTGGTTGGCGTGGCCGATGAAGCCGCTGGGCGGGTCCTGGTCGTAGGGGTGAAGCATGGCGTCGGCGTAGCCGTCCCAGTCATAACGCCCGTCCCAGCCCGGCGAGGGCAGCAGGCCCTGGCCGTCGCGGCGGTTGGGGTAGCGGCCACTGACTTGCCAGCCGATGTGCTCGGGCTCGGCGAACACGAAGTTAAGCGCCGCAGCGCCCACTTCGCGGGTGCTGTCGAAAGCGCGCTCGAGGTTGCTGGCGCGGGTCAGGTCGAACAGCGCATCGAGGCTGCGGTCATCCTTGAGCTGCGGCAGGTGCAGGGCCAGGGCCAGGCTGCCGTGGCCCGGCAGCAGGGTGCCGTGACGGGTGTCGTACATCACCTCGCGCTGCGGGCGCTGGCCACGCACGAAGAAGGTCTCGTTGCGCGCGCGGGCCGCTTGCCACTTGCCGTCGGCCAGGTACGTCAGTTGGTTGCCCTGGCGGCGCACCTGCTCGAGGAACAGGTCCTGGTTGTCGGCCATCACCGCGCTGGCGCTGAAGGCCAGCTTGCCGTTGTAGCCGGCCAGCACGATCGGCAGGCCGGGCAGCGACAGCCCGGCCACCTGATACCTGGCGGTGTGGATCTGCACCGGGCTCAGGGCCCAGGCAGCGCGGCTGTCGCTGGCCAACAGGCTCTTGCCGCTGCGGCTGCGCTGCGGGCCCAGGGCCAGGTTGACCGAGCCCGGGGCGCCCAGCAGGCCGAGGTCGGCCAATTGCTGGCCGGCGGCGGCCAGCGAGGGCAGGCCCGGCAGTTGGCTGACCAGGTTGATGCCCTTGAGCTTGTCGGTTTCGGCATGGGCCAGGGGTTCGTCGGGGGCGCCAGGCAGCAGCCAGGCCAGCTTGTCGCTGCCGACTTTCTGCGCCAGGGTCAGGGCCGAGAGTTCTTCCTGCAGGTTCACCGACTGGCTGAACGCATACAGGCTGAAGATCAGCGCCGAGTCCTCGGGCTTCCAGTATTCAGGGCGGTAGCCGCTGCCGGCGAGTTCTGCCGGCAGCTTGTCGCGGTAGCGGAACAGGTAGGCGTTGACCCCGCGGGCGTACACCTCGAAGAAGCGCTTGAGCCGCGGCGAGGCGTCGGCGTAAAGCTGGCCGGCGCTTTGCTTGAGGTTGGCAGCGCGCATCAGGCGGTCGATTTCCAGCGCGTCGGGGCCGGCCAGTTCGGCCAGGCGGCCCTGGGCCAGCAGGCGCATGCTGAGCATCTGGCCGATGCGGTCACCGGCGTGCACATAGCCCAGGCTGAACAGTGCGTCGTGGAAGTTGCTGCTCTCGATCAGCGGCGCGCCCATGGCGTTGCGCCGTACCGAAACGTTCTGCGCCAGGCCCTTGAGCGGCTGCACGCCGGTGGTCGGCGGCACGCTGTCCTGATAGCCGCCCATCTGGCAGCCGGCCAGCGCAAGCAGGCCGAGCAGCGCGGCAGCACCGCCGAAGCGAAGGCGGAAGGGAGGTAGGACGGCCATGACGGGGCTCCTGCAGGGCGTGGCGGGGTTCGGAAGGCGCTAAGGTAGTGAGCGCGCAGTCGCCGTGCAAGGTGCCGGGGCGGTTTATTTACCAGTGGTCATGCAGCGCGGGGCAGGCCCGCTCCCACACGTTTGTCGTGGGAGCGGGCGTGCCCCGCGATGTTGTGCTCGGCGCGTTGGGCTTCGCCGATCAGGCGCCGTGGCACTTCTTGAATTTCTTCTCGCTGCCGCATGGGCATGGGTCGTTGCGGCCAACGTCCTTCAGGGCGTTGCGCACCGGCTCCTGGTGGCCGTGGTTGCAGTGCGGGCCGTGCACATGGCCGTGATCGTGGTCGTGGTGATGGTCGTGACCATGGTCGCAGTCGGGGCCATGGACATGGGGTTGTTGGGTCATTGCGGGGTACTCCGGTTGAAGATGGCCGCGATTATCTCACCACTGGCCGACAAGTGCAGCGTCAGCCTGTGATGTAGCTGGCGCAGCACTTCTTGAACTTGTGCCCGCTGGTGCAGGGGCAGGGGTCGTTGCGCCCGGCCTTGAGCGGTACCGTCGGGTCGATGAAGTACCAGCGGCCCTTGTTCTGCACGAACGCCGAGCGTTCGCGGTGCTGGTGGTCGCCCTGTGCATCGTGCCAGCGGGCGGTGAAGGTGACGAAGGCATGTTCGGGCTGCCCGCCGAGCACCTCGGCGCCTTCCACCTCCAGCCCCAGCCAGGTGCTCTGGGCGCTCCAGGCGCTGATCGCCGGGCGGTCCAGGCCGGCCTGCTGGGCCGGCAGGGTGGTCGCCACCAGGTAGTCGACCAACCCCAGCACATAGGCGCTGTAGCGCGAGCGCATCAGCGTCTGCGCGTCGGGCGCCGGGGTGCCGGCGTGATAACGCCCGCAGCAGGCATCGAGCAGGTTGCCACTGCCGCATGGGCAGACCGAGACACTCATTGAATCACCACCAGTACTTGCCGAAGTTTTGCGGGTTGGCCCAGAACTTGGCGTTGAGCCAGTCCGGGACCTGTTTGTAGTCATGCAGATCATAGGTGAACAGGCTCAGCTCCTGCCCGTCACGCTGGAATTTTTCACTGGCCGACAGTGCCAGCGAGAAAAAGTCGGTGGCCTGCCAGCCGCAGGCGGCCAGGTCGGCCAGCACCGCAACGCGGCTGGCGTTGAGGTTGCGGATGCCGCCCAGCAGTTGCAGGCCATCGCGTTTGGGCAGGTGTTCAAGGCACCCCACCAGCAGCGCCAGGTCGAAGCGTTGCGCGGCCAGTGCATCAGGCAGCGCGCCGGGCGCGGCCAGCTCGATGCGGGTGTCGGGGTGAGCCTCGGCAAAGGCATCCAGCGCCGGAAAGCGGCTGCCTACCAGCAGCAGGGTGCGCGGGGCGAAGCGCTCGAGCAGGGCGGCCAGGGCCTGTTGCGGCGTGCGGGGTGAGACAGCGTTGGTCATTGCCATTCCTCGTTCAGGTCGCTCAAGACTAACGGTCCTGAGGTTTTGGGCAAAGAGGCAAGGGGCTGAGGTCATGGCTTATTGCTGGCAGAGCGGTAAACGGCGGTCTTTACTCCCAGAGCGTCGGTTTTGTACCGATTCCCCCTATGGAGAGGCAACAAGATGAGCATAGTACGCACAGCGATACCCCTGGTTCTGCTCACCAGTGTGTTGACTGGTTGTGCAGGTTTGCAAAAAACCGACTGGCCGAAGTGTGCTGCCGTCGGGGGCGTGGGCGGCGCGGCCCTGGGCGCCATCGAGAGTTCCAGCTGGGCGGGTTGGGGCGCCTTGCTCGGTGGCGGCCTGGCGGCGGGCTACTGCTGGGCCCATGGTGATGGCGACGAAGATGGCGATGGTGTGCCGGACAGCCGCGACAAGTGCCCCGGCACCCCGCGCGGCGTGCAGGTGGACGCCAACGGTTGCCCGCCGGCGCCGGCGCCAGTGGCTGAAGAAGTGGTGGTACAGAAGGAAGAGGTCATCGTCATTCGTGACGTGCACTTCGAGTTCGACTCGGCGCGCCTGACCGCCACCGACAAAGAACGCCTGAACACCGTGGCCACACGCCTCAAGCAAGAGGCTCCGAGTGCGCGCCTGAGCGTTACCGGGCACACCGACAGCGTCGGCTCCGACCGCTATAACCAGAAGCTCTCCGAGCGCCGCGCGCATTCGGTGACCGATTACCTGGTCGAAAGCGGCGTGCCGCGCAGTAGCTTCGTTTCGGTGGTGGGGGCCGGTGAAACCCAACCGGTGGCTGATAACGCCACGGCCGACGGGCGGGCGATGAACCGCCGTACCGAGATCAAGATCCAGCGTTAAGCGCCGTGCGTCCGCGCCTTGAGAAGTGGCGCGGGCGCGTCTTTACTCCTGGGTGACCGGTAGTGGCCGGTGACACAGGAGCATTCAGCATGAGTGTAATGTCGAAGGCGGCGCTGCCGCTGGTGCTGGCCACCGGGCTGCTGGCCGGTTGCGCCACCCACAGCGATGGCAGTGCGCCCCTCAATCAAAGGACCTGGCCTCTGTGCAGCCTGCTCGGCGGGCTGGTTGGCGGTGGCCTCGGCGCCATCGAAAGCTCCAGCTGGGCAGCCGGTGCCGGGGCTGCCGGGGTGATCGCCGGTGGCCTGATCTGCTATGCCCAGGATGGCGACGAGGATGGCGATGGCGTCTTCGACCGCCGCGACCGTTGCCCAGATACACCGGCCGGCACGCAAGTTGACCACATGGGCTGCCCGTTGCCCCAGTACCCGCCTGTGCAACCCAAGCCTGAGCCGGTTGCTGCAGCGCCCGAAGTGATCACCCTCGATGACCAGGGCCAGGTATTGTTCGCCTTCAACTCCGCCGAGCTCAACGACGGGGCCCGGCAGCGCCTGCAAAGCCTGATGCCGAAGCTGGGCGACCCCAGCGTGGGCAGCGTCAAGGTAATCGGCCATACCGACAGCGTGGGCTCGGACAGCTACAACCAGGGGCTGTCCGAACGTCGGGCCAGCAGCGTCGCCGAGTACCTGATCAGCCAGGGGCTGGCGCCGCAGAAGGTCACCAGCCAGGGCCGCGGCGAAAGCGAGCCTGTAGCCGACAACGACACTGACGAGGGCCGGGCGCATAACCGACGGGTGGAATTGCACCTGAACTGACCCTCTGGCGCGTGCCCCTGCAACAGGGGTACTGTTGCCGGCGCGGTTCGCTCGAACGAGCCGCGCCGACATAACAAAAAACCAGTGGGGGCGGGGTATGAAATTCATCCTGGGCCTGGGCAAGGCGCTGACGGTGGTGTTCTGGTGGATCGTGCTGGTCAACCTGTTCATGCCGCAGCCGCTACCGATCAATCTGTTGATCAATGCCGCCGGTATCGTGCTGCTGACGCTGCATGTGCTGGAGGTGCTGTTTTTCAATGCCAGCCTGCGCGGGCGCAGCCACCGCTGGTTCGACCGGTTGCAGATTCTGCTCACCGGCATTTTCCATGTGATGTCCATCCCCAAACCTGAAGAGGCGTCTAGCCGTGCGTAAACTGTTGTTGCTGGCCGCCTTGGCCGTGCCCATGGCCCAGGCCGAGAGCCTTGAGGTCGCCGCCCACTCGATGCTGCGCCTGCCCAACAAGGCGGCCAGTGTGCACCTTGAGCAACTACGGGTGGCTGATTCGGCCACCCTGCTGCTGCCGGCCTCGCTCACCGAACTGAAAATCGACCACCTGGAGCTGGGGCGTGATGCGCGTATTGCCATTGCGCCGGCCGAGCATGACCTGCGTATTGTCGCGGCCAGCGCCTACCTGGGGGCTGGCAGCGAGTTCAGTGCACCGGGGGCTGCGGGCAGTTATGAGCGTGCGGCGCGGCCCGGGCGTAACCTGGATTTGCGCCTGGAGGCGTTGGAGGCCGATCAGTTGGCCATCGATGCCCGGGGTGGTGCGGGGGCGCCGGGGTATGTCGGGCTCGACGGGGCCAATGGCAAGCCTGGGGGATGCACCTGGGGGCAGGCCAGCCGTGGGGCCAATGGCGATGATGGGGGGAATGGGCATGATGGTGCTGCCGGGGGGCGGGTTCGCCTGGCGGTGCCTGATGGTTTTGCCCAGGAGCGGATTGTGGTGCGGCTTGATGGCGGGGCGGCGGGTAAGCCTGGGGCAGCCGGCAAGCCTGGCAAGGGCGGGGCCAGCAAGGGGTGCCTGGTATATCGCACCGATGCGGGGGGCAATGGGCGGCCTGGGGCCGAGGGGGCGCCTGGGTTGGCGGGGGCTTCTGGGGAGTTGATATTGCAGCGGTTGTGATTTTTGGGTTGGTCGTTGGTTGGTTGGCTGGTTTTGGAAGTTGTAGGCGCATTCATTATTTGTAGTGACGCTTATTCACCTTTCCGCCCTTACGGCGGCTTACTTTGGTCTTGGCCAAAGTAAGCAAAGCCGCTCGCTCCCATCATCCGGCCCCTACGCTTCGCTCCGGGGTTCCCTCACTCCGGGCTTGCTCCGGGGGTACGCGCCGACGGGCCGTCCCTGGCCCGATCGGCGCTCGACCGGCATCCATGCCGGTCGCCCCCCTACGCAATCCCTGCGTTCGGCCTCCTGAAGTCGCGAAGTTAGGGGCGGCGCCTGCATTGGCGCAGCTAACCGCTAGTTGCCACCGTGGGAGCTCAGGATTTGATCGCGGGGCAAGCCCGCTCCTACAGTAAGTGTGCGATCAGCGTGGGAGCGGGCTTGCCCCGCGATGGCGTCAGCACAAACAACACATCAACAACAATCAAACCAACATTCCAGCTCTTGATCTGGCTCTTGATCTGGCTTCTAAGTGCGCAATAGTCCAGGCAACACAAATCGCGACTTCAGGAGGCCGAGCGTAGGGATTGCGTAGGAGGGCGACCGGCATGGATGCCGGTCGAGCGCCGATCGGGCCAGGGACGGCCCGTCGGCGCGTACCTCCGGAGCAAGCCCGGAGCGAGGGAACCCCCGGAGCGCAGCGTAGGGGGCCGGATGATGGGAGCATGTACGGGCCACCCACATGGGTTACACAAAAGTTCACTCACATAGGTGACAACACCTGAAGTGTTACATAACCATCATCGGCATCTCGCTCATCGATCCTGCCGAGAATGATTGGGCCGAAAATAACATCCCACACCCCATCCCCGACCTGCTCCAGCCCAATGGTCTGATGCTTGAGCACGTAACCTACGTAGATCCTCAAACCCCGACGGTTGACGATGCCACTTCGATCAGCTGGCAGACTCTCGATATGACTGGGGTAAGTCATTTCAGGTAGTTTTTCCGGGAACGGGCGTGGCGAAGGCTGATAGCAGGACGCTGGTGTTTTCTGCTTCAGTGCTTCGTGGAGCCGCTCGTAATTGTAGTGCTGCCGGAAGCGGTCGAAGTGCCGTTGTTGAGCCTCCCAAGCCACTGCGGGAGGTGACGGAAGCGTACTTTTGAGTGTTCGGTGCATACGCTCGTGCCGACCATTTTGCTCCGGTCTGCCAGGCGCAATACGTTCAGGAATAATGCCCAGGCGCAGCCACCAAATGGACAGCTGGGAGAGCCCCGCACGCCCTTTGCTGGCAAACGGCACGCCGTTATCGGTTCGGATACGTTCAGGTAGCCCGTTCTCGCGAAAGACCTCAGTGAACACAGCCTGTGTCTCCAGGAAGTTCGTGTTGGCCATACTGTGGCACGCAAGCAAGAAACGACTGGCGTGATCCATGATCGTCAACGGATAGCACCAGACCCCAGCGCCTGTCAGAAACTGGCCTTTGTAGTCCGCACTGAATAGCTGATTGGGCGACTCCGCTTTTTCCAGCGGCTTGGGATAGACCGCCACACGCTGGCGCAGGCGTCGCGGCTTGATCAGCTCGGCCTTCTTGAGGATGTTGTAGATCGTTGTCTTGGAAGGGGCGCCTCGTCAGGAAAACGCTCCTGTAAAGCTGCCTGGATTTTCTTGGGGCCAGGCTCCGTCTGGCCCTGACCACGCAATTCGATGATGGCCTCACGAACGGCGACGGGCACAATCTTGCGTCAGCCGACGACGGCTGCGTTCCTCCAAGCCTGGCGGACCATCGTTCTCGTAACGCTCTACCCATTTGTAACCGGTCTTTCGACTGATCTCGTAGGCCTCGCAAAGGGCGCTGAAGCTAGGCGCCCCATGGAGATAGTCCGCGATGAAAAGCAATTTCATGTCCATAGGTTTCAGCTCTCGCCAAGGCATGGTCAGACCCTCGAAAAACCGACCATGCCAGTTAAAAACTGTTACCTATGTGCGTGAACTGATTTGTCACCTATGTGGGTGAGTCATACCAGCAAGGATTTTTTGGTGACTTTTTGATCCTTCAAAAAGTTACCCGCCGTAAGGGCGGAAAGGTGACGAAAAGCGCATATCGTCAACGAATGCGCATACATCTACCAAAGCAATCACCCTAAAGTCCCGAACCCGAACCCGAACCCGAACCCGAACCGAACCCGAACCCGAACCCGAACCCGATCAAATCAAAACCCGAGAACTCGCCACAACCACCACCCCAACCCCAATCAGAAGATTAACCCCCACCATCCGCCGAATCCGCCCCAAAACCCCAGCCCCCGAAGCCCAATCCTCAGCCTGCACCGCCGCGCGAAGCTCAGGCAGCAATAACGACTGAATCCGCATGAACAGCGCAAACATCACGATCCCGCCGCCGATCATCACCTGAACGTACCGCGGCGCGGTCTCGAACCCGGCAAAGCGCAGGTGGATCATGCCCACCCCGCTGACAGCCAGAATCGCCACCGCCAGCCAGACCCATCTGAAGAACCGCTGGAAAACCTCCACCCACAAACGCAACCGCGCAGGCCCCTCCAGGGCCGCAACCGTTGCCGGGCGTAGCACCAGCCAGGCGAAGAACATCCCGCCAACCCACACCAGGGCGGCCAGGACATGCAGTGTGTAGGGCAGGGCAAAGGCGAGCATCCGGATCTCCATGCGGCACAAAGGGCAATAGCGGGGTATGATAGCCGGCCCATGCGAAACACTGAAAATATATCCAGCCCTCCGGGCGCCCGCAGACCATGATCAGTACCGAACTCAAAGCCACCATCCAGGGCGCCTACTCGCGTTTCCTCGAAGCCAAAAGCCTCAAGCCGCGCTACGGCCAGCGCCTGATGATCGCCGAAGTGGCCAAGGTGCTCGGCGACATCGCCACCGACGACGAAGGCCGCCGTGCGGGCGAACCTGCCGTGGTGGCGGTTGAGGCCGGCACCGGTACCGGCAAGACGGTCGCCTACAGCCTGGCCGCCATTCCGGCCGCCAAGGCCGCCGGCAAGCGCCTGGTGATCGCCACCGCCACCGTGGCGCTGCAAGAGCAGATCGTGTTCAAGGACCTGCCCGACCTGATGCGCAACAGCGGCCTGAACTTCAGCTTCGCCCTGGCCAAGGGGCGTGGCCGCTACCTGTGCCTGTCCAAGCTCGACGTGCTGCTGCAAGAAGGCCACGCCCAGTCGGCCACCGCCCAGCTGTTCGAGGAAGAGGGCTTTAGGATCGAGGTCGACGAGCGCAGCCAGAAGCTGTTCAACAGCATGATCGAGAAACTCGCCGGTAACCGTTGGGACGGCGACCGCGACAGCTGGACCGAGACCATCGAAGACCAGGACTGGGCACGCCTGACCACCGACCACGGCCAGTGCACCGGTCGGCATTGCCCGAATTTCCAGCAGTGCGTGTTCTACAAGGCCCGCGAAGGCATGGGCAAGGTCGATGTGATCGTCACCAACCACGACATGGTGCTGGCCGACCTGGCGCTGGGCGGCGGCGCGGTGCTGCCCGACCCGCGCGACACCCTGTACGTGTTCGACGAAGGCCACCACCTGCCCGACAAGGCCATCGGCCACTTCGCCCATTATTCGCGCCTGCGCTCCACCGCCGAATGGCTGGAGCAGACCGCCAAGAACCTCACCAAGCTGCTGGCCCAGCACCCGCTGCCCGGTGACCTGGGCCGCTATATAGAGCAAGTGCCGGAGTTGGCGCGCGAGGTGCGCACACAGCAGCAGTTCATGTTCACCCTGTGCGAGCAGGTGGCGGATTTCCGGGCCGGCGAGGACATGGAAGGCCGCGACCGCCCGCGCTACCGCTTCGAAGGCGGCGTGGTACCCGAGCAGATCCGCGAAGTCGGCATCGAGCTGAAAAAAGGCTTCGCCCGCCTCAATGACCTGTTCACCCGCCTGGCCGACCTGCTCAAGGAAGGCATGGACGGCGAGAACAACATCGGCATCGCCAGCCACCAGGCCGAGGAGTGGTACCCGCTGTTCGGCAGCCTGGTGACCCGCGCCCAGAGCAACTGGGAGCTGTGGACCGCATTCACCGCCGAAGACCCGGAAGACAACCCGCCCATGGCCCGTTGGCTGACCCTGGCCGAAAACGGTGCGTTGTTCGACATCGAGGTCAACGCCAGCCCCATCCTGGCCGCCGAGATGCTGCGCAAGAGCCTGTGGAACGTCGCCTACGGCGCCTTGGTCACCTCCGCCACGCTGACCGCCCTGGGCAAGTTCGACCGTTTCCGCATGCGCTCGGGCCTGCCCCGCGATGCCGTGCAGTGTGTGGTGCCCAGCCCCTTCGTACACGGCGACGCCGGGCTTTTGCGGGTGCCAGACCTGGGTGCCGACCCGCGCGATGCCACTGCGCATACTGCGGCGATCATCCGCGAACTGCCGGCCATGGTCGAAGACGCTCGTGGCGCGCTGGTGCTGTTCTCGTCGCGTAAACAGATGCAGGACGTGTTCGATGGCCTGGACCGAGACTGGCGCAAGCTGGTGCTGATCCAGGGCAACCTGTCCAAGCAGGAAACCCTGAACAAGCACAAGGCGCGGGTCGATGACGGTCAGCACAGCGTGCTGTTCGGCCTGGCCAGCTTTGCCGAGGGTGTCGACTTGCCCGGCGCCTATTGTGAGCACGTGGTGATCGCGAAGATCCCGTTTGCGGTGCCGGACGACCCGGTCGAGGCGGCTTTGGCCGAGTGGATCGAGGCCCGCGGCGGCAACCCGTTCATGGAAATCGCCGTGCCCGACGCCTCGCTGCGCCTGATCCAGGCCTGCGGCCGACTGCTGCGCACCGAGCAGGACCGCGGCGTGATCAGTTTGCTCGACCGGCGCCTGGTCACCCAGCGCTACGGCAAGGCTATTCTCAACGCACTGCCGCCATTCAGGCGGGAAATCGACTGACCGCCGGAGCACGACGCGCCGGCCCCGTTGTCCATCACTCAGTCGCGAGCCCATGAGGGCTCAGAAGGAGAGCAACCGCCCCATGATCCGTCGCACCCTGCCCGCCATGCTCACCCTGTTGTTCAGCGCACCTCTGCTCGCTGGGCAACAGACGTTGTTCAGTTTCGTGCGCCCCGCCTCGGTGGTGAACGTCGTCACCCAGGACGCCGGGATGCCGCAGTACAACGCCGAGCAGACGGCCGAAGGCGAAGTGTTGCGGCGGGTGGTGTTCAATCCGGTGGCAAAGCCGACGCTGCAACTCACCCCGCAGGCCGGGGCCTGGGACTGGTCGGCCGGGCGCTACCTCACCCTGCGTTTGCAAAGTGCCATGGACTGGGCGCTGACCGTGGATGTGCAGGTGCAGGGCAGCGACGGGCGCACCCTCAGCAGCCGCATCGACCTGCCGGCGGGCCCGGCGCAGACGGTGATGATTCCGCTCACCGCCAGTTCGCCGCTGAGCCAGGGCATGCGTGCCGGCCCGCCGATGCCCTGGGCCCACGAAGGCCAGCGCCTGTTGCTGGCCAGCAGCAGCGGCGAGCTTGACCTCAAGCAGGTGATCTCGGTCAGCCTGAGCATCCCCAACCCCAAGGTCGCCCAGAGCCTGCTGATCGAAAAGGTCGGGCTGCAGGACGACGACCTGGCTTACCAGGCTGCCTACAGCCAGCTGGTCGACAGCTATGGCCAGTCCACCCGTGGCAACTGGCCGGAGAAGGTCGCAAGCGACGATCAACTCAAAGCCGCCGACAACCGCGAGCAAGCGCAGCTCAAGGCCTGGCTGCTCGAGCGCGACAAGCTCGGCCTGGACCCGTACGGCGGCCTGCAGGCCGGCCCGGCGTTCGAAGCCAAGGGTTTCTTCCGTACCGAAAAACGTGACGGGCGCTGGCACCTGGTAACCCCCGACGGCCACCCGTTCTACTCGCTGGGGGTCAATGCGGTTGCTGCCGACGGTGGGCGCACCTACGTACAAGGCCGCGAAGGCATGTTCAAGGGCCTGCCCGCCGAGGGCGATGCCCTGGCGGCTTTCTATGGCCAGGGCAACAACGACGACGGCAATGCCTCGTCGCAAGGGCGTGGGTTCAAGCAGGGGCGCTGGTTCGACTTCTATGCCGCCAACCTGCAACGTACCTACGGCAAGCCCTGCTCGGGCGCTACCGAGGCCTGCCCGCCACTGGCGCTCGATGCGCCGCGCTGGCAAACGCACACCCTCGACCGCCTGCAGGCCTGGGGCTTCAATACCCTCGGCAACTGGAGCGACCCGGGCCTGGAGCAGGCCCGGCGCATGCCCTACACCTTGCCGCTGGCGATCGTCGGCGATTACGCCAGCATCAGTACCGGCATGGACTGGTGGGGGCGCATGCCTGACCCGTTCGACCCGCGCTTTGCCATGGCCACCGAACGCGCGGTGGCCATCGCTGCCCGCGATCACCGCGACGATCCCTGGCTGATTGGCTACTTCGCCGACAACGAACTGGCCTGGGCAGCCCCGGGGGATGACCCCAAGGCCCGCTATGGCCTGGCCTACGGCACCTTGCGCCTGACCACCGACGTGCCGGCCAAGCGCGCGTTCCTCAAGCAACTGCGTGACAAGTACCGTAACCAGGAAGGGTTGTCGAAGGCCTGGGGCATCGAGCTGAGCGCGTGGGAATTGATGGAAGACCCAGGTTTCGAGGCACCGATGCCCAACCCCGAACACCCGGAAATCGAGCGCGACTACCAGTATTTCCAGCTGGTGTTCGCCCAGACCTACTTCAAGACCATTTCCGATGCGCTCAAATGGCACGCGCCGAACCACCTGCTGCTGGGTGGGCGCTATGCGGTGAGCACGCCCGAGGCGGTCAAGGCCTGTGCCGAGTTCTGCGATGTGTTGAGTTTCAACTTCTATACCCTCAAGCCCGAGGATGGTTACGACTTCGCCCGCCTGGCCGAGCTGGATAAACCGGTGCTGGTCTCGGAGTTCCAGTTCGGCTCCCGTGACCGCGGCCCGTTCTGGCCCGGCCCGGTGGAGGTGGCGCGTGAAGAGGATCGCGGCCCGGCTTACGCCAACTTCCTCAAGGCTGCCCTGGCCCAGCCGATGATCGTTGGCGCGCACTGGTTCCAGTACCTCGACCAGCCTGCCAGCGGTCGGCTGCTGGACGGCGAGAACGGGCACCTGGGTTTGGTGGGCATCACCGATGTGGCCTACCCGGGCTTTGTCGAGGCGGTGCGCCGGAGCAACCTGCAACTGACCACGCAATTGCGCGCTCAGTTGCAAAAGCCCGCGCCCTAAGCGGCCCCTTGTAGGCGCCGGCTTGCCGGCGATAGGGCCATCAGCGTTGGCAACAGGCCCGGCTTCATTGCCGGCAAGCCGGCGCCTACAGGTTGCTACCTTGTTTCATTTGCGCAACCAACCACCCAGCCATCTCCAGTAGGCAAACCGTCCAACTACTGAAACAATGCACGCCTTTGCCAGCCAGGTCGTTCGGAGAGGTAGCGGGTGCAGATCCAGGGTCACTATGAGCTGAAGTTCGAGGCGGTGCGCGATGCCTTCGCCGCGTTGTTCGAGGATCCCCAGGAGCGTGGCGCGGCGCTGTGCATCCAGGTCGGCGGGCAGACCGTGGTCGACCTGTGGGCCGGCAGCGCCGACAAGGACGGCCACGAGGTTTGGCACAGCGACACCATCGCCAACCTGTTCTCCTGCACCAAGACCTTCACTGCCGTCACCGCCCTGCAACTGGTGGGTGAGGGCAAGCTGGCCCTCGACGCCCCCGTGGCCCGCTACTGGCCGGAGTTCGCCCAGGCCGGCAAGGACAATGTCACCCTGCGCCAACTGCTCAGCCACCGCGCCGGGCTGCCGGCCATTCGCCAGCTGCTGCCGGCTGAGGCGCTCTACGACTGGCAAGTGATGGTCGATGCCCTGGCCGCCGAGGCTCCCTGGTGGGCGCCGGGTACTGAACATGGCTACGCCGCCATTACTTACGGTTGGCTGATCGGCGAGCTGATTCGCCGCGCCGATGGCCGTGGCCCGGGTGATTCCATCGTGGCGCGTACCGCACGGCCGCTGGGCCTGGACTTCCACGTGGGCCTGGCCGATGAAGAATTCCACCGCGTGGCGCACATCGCCCGTGGCAAGGGTAACCCCGGCGATGCTGCTGCCCAGCGCCTGCTGCAGGTGACCATGCGCGAGCCCGAGGCACTGTCGACCCGCGCCTTCACCAACCCGCCGGCGATCCTCACCAGCACAAACAAACCCGAATGGCGGCGCATGCAGCAGCCGGCGGCCAACGGCCACGGCAATGCCCGCAGCCTGGCCGGCTTCTATGCCGGTCTGCTGGATGGCAGCCTGCTGGAGTCCGAACTGCTCGACGAACTGACCCGCGAGCACAGCCTGGGCCAGGACCGTACCTTGCTCACCCAGACCCGCTTCGGCCTTGGCTGCATGCTCGACCAGCCGGAGGTGGCCAACGCCACCTTCGGCCTTGGCGCCCGCGCCTTTGGCCACCCGGGTGCCGGTGGCTCGGTGGGCTTTGCCGACCCCGAACACGACGTGGCCTTTGGCTTTGTCACCAACACCCTCGGCCCCTATGTGCTGATGGACCCGCGCGCGCAGAAGCTGGTGCGGGTACTGGGCGGTTGCCTTTGATCGGGTAACGCGGGTATTGCCCGGGCCCTTTGACTATTCTCAATGCCAACGCCTGATTGCGTGGGCAAAATTCCTTTCTATTTCATGGTGTATCGCTGATGTCTTCACATAAAACCTTAGCACTCGCCCTGTGCCTGGCCATGACCGGCTGCGCCAGCCACTCGCAGGAGACGTCGAAGGACGGCGGCCTGAGCTGGTGGCCGTTTGGCTCCGATAAAGTCGCTGACAAGGAAGTGAAGGCCGCCGTTACCGAAAACGTCGCCAAGGCTGACGCCAAGTCTGAGAGCAGCAGCCGCTGGTGGTGGCCGTTCGGCGGTGACGACAGCAAAGTGCAAGCCACGGCCGCCGTGCCGAAGATCGACCAGAAGGCCACCCAGGCCTGGCTTGACCAGTACGAACCCAAGGTGCGCGAGGCTATCAAGGGCAGCAAGTTCGAGCTGGAGCGCCGCGAAGATGTGCTGGCAGTGACCATCCCGGTGGATGGCGCCTACAACCCGGACCGCCCGAACATGCTGCTGCCGGTTACCCTCGGCCCGATCACCCAGGTAGCCAAGGCCATCGAAGCCGACAGCAAGACCGCCATCCTGATCCTAGGTCACGCTGACAACACCGGCGCCACCGCTGCCAACCAGAAGCTCAGCCTGGAGCGCGCCGCCTCGGTATCGGCGATCTTCCGCTTGAGCGGCCTGCAGCGTGACCGCCTGATGCTCAAGGGTATGGGCTCGCTGATGCCGCGTGCGGCCAACGACAGCGCTGCCGGCCGCGCCTTGAACCGCCGCGTGGAACTGCTGCTGACTCCGCAGAACACCATGGTTGCGCTGCTGGCCAAGTACCAGCAGCCGGTACCGCCTGCTGCACCTGCCGCGCTGGTAGCTACCCAGGACGTCAAGGCCCCGGCCGCCGCTGCCAAGCCGGCCGTCAAGCCAGCCGGCAAACCTGCGGCGAAAAAGCCGGTCGCCAAAGCTAAAGCCCCGGCCAAGGCCACCGCTGCCGCCAAGAAGAAAGCTGCCCCGGCAAAACCTGCCGCGAAGAAGGCCGCCACCGACAAGAAAGTCGCCGCCAACAGCCCTGCGAAGACCAACTGATCGTCAAGGAAACGCAGTCATGACCCAATCCCTGGCCGATATGCGCCGCGACTATACCCGTGATGGCCTGGCCGAAGCCCAGGCCCCGGGGGAGCCGTTCGCGCTGTTCCACCAATGGTTCGCCGACGCGGTGAAAACCGAGCAGCTGCCGGTGGAAGCCAACGCCATGACCCTGGCCACGGTCGACGCCGACGGCCGCCCGCATTGCCGGGTGCTGCTGCTCAAGGCACTCGACGCCCGTGGTTTCACCTTTTTCACCAACTACGAGAGCGCCAAGGGCCAGCACATCGCCGCGAACCCTTTCGCTGCGATGACCTTCTTCTGGCCGGCGCTGGAGCGCCAGGTGCGCATCGAGGGGCGGGTGGAAAAGGTCACGGCCAAGGAGTCCGACGACTACTACCAGGTGCGCCCGCTGGGCAGCCGCCTGGGGGCCTGGGCCTCGCCGCAGAGCCGGGTGATTGCCGACCGCGCCGAGCTGGAAGGGCTGGTGAAAGCCACCGAAGCGCGCTTCAGCGACACCCAACCCCATTGCCCGCAACACTGGGGCGGTTACCGTTTGCTGCCGGAACGTGTGGAGTTCTGGCAGGGCCGGGCGAGCCGCCTGCATGACCGGCTGAATTACCGGCTGGTGGATGGGCAGTGGTTGCGTGAGCGCCTGGCGCCGTGAATTGAATCAGGCCCAATCGTCGGCAAGCCGGTTCCCACAGACCCTGTAGGAGCCGGCTTGCCGGCGATTGGGCTGCTACGCAGCCCCTCATCGACCTTTTTCGGCCTCCCGCTGCAACCATTCCCCCAACGCCTTGCGCTTGACCTTCTCCTTGCGCGCCCGCTGCAGCAACGCCAGCATGTAAGCCCGCCGCTGCGGGTCATCTCCGGCCAGCGACAGCGCAAGATCACGGTCCATCCAGCGGCGCATGCGAACATAGAGCCAACCATGGAAATACAGGCCGGCAATCGTGACTATGACCACGATGAAGTAATCCATGGCTATCCTTGGTCCAACGTGAAAAGCCCGCTCCACAGCCGCTGCTGGCTGTACCCGAGCTGAATGAGAACAAATTTATAACATTTGCACCGTGACACCCGTCATGGCTAAGCGTCTAATCCTCACCGTGACTAATGGAGATTTTTCCCATGCGTAAATCCGTTTTGCTGGTGGCGAGCTTCACCACCATGTCGCTGCTGCTGGGCGGCTGCCAGTCGTCGCTGACCGGCGACAGTTACTCCCGTGATGAGGCCCGTCGCGTGCAGACCGTGCGTATGGGTACCATCGAATCCCTACGCCCGGTCAAGATCGAAGGCACCAAGACCCCGATCGGCGGCGGCGCTGGCGCCATCGTCGGTGGTGTGGCCGGTTCCGCCGTCGGCGGTGGCCGTGGCAGCATCGTCGCTGCGGTGATCGGTGCCGTGGCCGGTGGCCTGGCAGGTTCTGCGGCCGAAGAAGGCCTGACCCGCACCCAGGGCGTGGAAATTACCGTGCGTGAAGACGACGGCAGCATGCGTGCTTATGTGCAGCAAGTGCAGCAGAACGAGATCTTCCGCGTGGGTGAGCGCGTGCGCATCATGACCGTGGATGGCACCAGTCGCGTTTCGCACTGACCGGCGTATAAAACAAAACCCCGAACGGGCCTGGCCTGTTCGGGGTTTTTATTTTTTGCACTGGCCCTATCGCCGGCAAGCCGGCTCCTACAGGGAAATGCAAAACTCTGTAGGAGCCGGCTTGCCGGCGATAGGGCCCTTGCAGGCCGTAAAGCTTCAGAGCCCGAGAATGTCCCGCGCCACCGCCTCGGCAATGCGAATGCCATCGACACCCGCCGACAGGATGCCGCCGGCATAGCCTGCACCTTCACCAGCCGGGAACAGGCCCTTGAGGTTCAGGCTCTGCAGGTCGGCGCCACGGGTGATGCGCAGTGGCGACGAGGTGCGCGTCTCGATGCCGGTCAGCACCGCGTCGTGCAGGTTGTAGCCTTTGATCTGGCGGTCAAAGGCCGGCAGTGCCTCGCGGATCGCTTCGATGGCGAAGGCCGGCAGGCTCGGCGCCAGGTCGCCCAGGGTGACACCCGGCTTGTACGACGGCTCGACGCTGCCGATGGCAGTGGATGGGCGCCCGGCAACGAAGTCGCCGACCAGCTGCGCCGGTGCCTGGTAGTTGCTGCCGCCCATCACGTAGGCGTGGGCTTCCAGGCGTTCCTGCAGTTCGATACCGGCTAGCGGTCCGCCCGGGTAGTCACGCTCGGGGTCGATACCCACGACAATGCCCGAGTTGGCGTTGCGCTCGTTACGCGAATACTGGCTCATGCCGTTGGTGACCACGCGCCCCGGCTCGCTGGTGGCGGCGACCACGGTGCCGCCCGGGCACATGCAGAAGCTGTACACCGAACGGCCGTTCTTGGCATGGTGCACCAGCTTGTAGTCGGCGGCGCCCAGCTTCGGGTGGCCGGCGTACTTGCCCAGGCGCGCCTTGTCGATCAGCGACTGCGGGTGTTCGATACGGAAGCCCACCGAGAACGGCTTGGCCTCCATGAACACGCCTTTGGCGTGGAGCATGCGGAAGGTATCGCGGGCGCTGTGGCCCAGGGCCAGCACCACGTGGCGCGAATCCAGCTGCTCGCCGCTTTGCAGTACCACACCGGTCAACTGCTCGCCGTCGGTGACCAGGTCGGTGACCTTCTGCTCGAAGCGCACTTCGCCGCCCAGGTTGATGATTTCTTCGCGCATCTTCTCGACCATGCTGGTCAGGCGGAAGGTACCGATGTGTGGCTTGTTGATGTACAGGATCTCATCTGGCGCACCGGCTTTGACGAACTCTTCGAGCACCTTGCGGCCGTGGTGCTGCGGGTCCTTGATCTGGCTGTAGAGCTTGCCGTCGGAGAAGGTGCCGGCGCCGCCTTCGCCGAACTGCACGTTGGACTCGGCGTTGAGCACGCTTTTGCGCCACAGGCCCCAGGTATCCTTGGTGCGCTGGCGCACTTCCTTGCCGCGCTCGAGCACGATCGGCTTGAAGCCCATCTGGGCCAGCAGCAGGCCGGCAAAGATACCGCAGGGGCCAAAGCCGACCACCAGCGGGCGCTGCGCCAGGTCAGCTGGCGCTTGGCCTACGAACTTGTAGCTGACATCCGGGGCCACGCCGATCTTCGGGTCGTCGGCGAATTTTTTCAGCAGCTCGGCTTCGTTGCTGGTTTCGAGGTCGAGGGTGTAGATGAACAGCAGTTCGCTGTTCTTCTTGCGCGCGTCGTAGCTGCGCTTGAACAGGGTGAAGCCGAGCAGTTGCTCATCTGCGATGCCCAGGCGCTGGACGATGGCTGCGCGCAGCTCGTCGTCGGAGTGGTCCAGGGGCAGCTTGAGTTCGTTGATTCGTAGCATGGCAGGGTCCAGTATCCCGGCCATGGGCGGCCGGCGGCTTTACACAAACCGCCAAGTATAAGCTGTTCGCCGCCCCGGCTGGCAGGTTAAAAGTGCCCGGCGGTCAGAGGTCGCGGGCACCGCCGTAGTAGGCGCAGCCCTGCAGGGTCTTGCCGTCGATGCGCAGCTCGGCCTTGAGGTGGCGGATGGCGCCGGTGGCGGGGTCGACGCAGCGCTGCGGCGCGACCCACAGCTCGACACGCTGGCCGTTGGCCTCGCTGGACAGGCTCAGGCCACCACCGGGCATTTCTTCTTCAAGGAATGGCAGCGGCAGCGGTTGCTGGCCAACGCGGTTGAGCACCATGCCCTTGCCGCTGGCCTTGATGTCCCAGTCCGGTTCGTGGCCGCTGGCGCGCAGGGTGAGCTGTTTGAAGTTGGGGTCTTCGCAGCCGCGGGCGCCGGGTTCCAGGCGGTACAGGCGGGTGACATCGACCTGGCCGTCGCTGCCGGCCTGCTTGCTGCCGGCCAGGCGGCCGCGCAGGTCGGCGAACAGCTTGTCCTTGGAGTCCTTGGCCAGGTTGGCGGCTTCCTGCAGGATCGCGGTGCTGCCGGCGTCGTTGATGACGAACTGGCGGGCTTCGCTGCAGGGTTTGAACAGCAGGTGGCCGCCGCCGGCACTCAGCTCGCCCTGCATGCGCGTGGTACCGATGTTCGGGTCGGCCGGTTTTTCGGCCAGCATCTGGCAACCGGCGAACAGCGGCAGCAGGGCAGCGAGAAACAGGGGAGGGGTGAGGCGCATGGGGCGGGCTCCGGGAGACTGTGCAGAAGAGCTGGCCACGTTACTCAGGGTGGGCGGGGATCACAAGGGGCTGTGTGGCTCACCCGCTGTAGGAGCCGGCTTGCCGGCGATGGGGCCGGTGCAGCAGGCGTGCTTTTGCAGGCCTGGCCTCATCGCTGGCAAGCCAGCTCCTACAGGGAATGTGGCCACTGTTGGGGTGCTGGCATCAAGAAAAAAGGGCCCGAACAGACTGTGTGAAAACCTAGCAATCTGCCCGGCCCTTTAAGAGAATGCTCCGTATCGAAAGATACGGAGCATTTTTCGTTATGGCCTACATCCAGGGAGAATCCCGCAGCCAGACCAGTCTGTTCCCGGTCTCGCTGGAAGAGCTGATCCCCGAGGATCACCTCGTTCGTGTCATCGACCTGTATGTCGCTAGGCTGGATCTGGCGCAGCTAGGTTTCGACAAGGCCCAGCCCAAGGCCACTGGGCGCCCCGCCTACGACCCCGCCGACCAGCTCAAGCTTTATCTCTATGGCTATTTTCAGCGCATCCGTTCATCGCGGCGTCTGGAAGCCGAGTGCCAGCGCAACATCGAAGTGATGTGGTTGATCAACCGACTCAAACCTGACTTCAAGACCATCGCTGACTTCCGCAAGAACAACAAAGCTGCTTTCGTTACGACGTGCCGGGCCTTTGTGCAGTTCTGCCGAACTGCCGGTTTGATTGCCGGTGACCTGGTTGCCATCGACGGGAGCAAGTTTCAGGCGGTCGCTTCCGCGCGACGCCAGTTGAACTTGAATCAACTCAAGCGCCAAGACGAGAAGCTGGATAAGCGGATCGCCCAATACCTGGCTGAGTTGGATGCCGCTGACCAGTCTGAGGGCGAGCAAGTAATAGATCGCACTGCGATCAAAGCGGCCCTGGCGAAGCTTGAGGCAAAGCAGCAAGACAACCGCACTTGTCAGGCCTTGATGGAATCGATGGGGCTGGAGCAATTCAACACGCACGAAAGCGATGCCCGAATGATGCGCACGCCAAAAGGAGCGCGTGTTTCCTATAACGTGCAGACCGCCGTTGACGCAGAACACTGCCTGATTTTGCATCACGAGGTGACGCAAGAAGGCGATGATCGCAAGCAGCTTGAACCCATGGCTAAAGCGGCCAAGGCTGAACTGGGGCAGGAAGCGCTGACCGTGACAGCCGATATGGGCTACTCGAATGGCCAGCAGTTCCAGGCATGTGAGGAAGCCTCCATTACCGCGTACGTGCCGCCAAACCGAACCTCGAACCCAGGCGGCGAGGCATTATTCGAGCGCAAGGACTTTACCTACGACGCCGAACAGGATCGGTACCAGTGCCCGGCAGGTCAGTGGCTAACGCTAAAGCAGCGCTACAAGGGCGATCGGATCTACCAGGCGGCGATCAGTGATTGCGCCGGGTGCGCGCTGAAAGCCCAATGCACGACGGCCAAGCGCCGCTATGTCTCGCGTCACGCTCAAGAGGAAGCCTTTGAGCGCATGGCGCAGCGGATGCAGCTGCATCCAGAGATGATGGAGCGGCGTAGATCCATCGTGGAGCACCCGTTTGGTAATCTCAAACAATGGCTATTTGGAAACGGGCGCTTCTTGCTGCGACAACTCGAAGGCACAAGAGCTGAAATGGCTCTCGCTGTGACCGCTTACAACCTCAAGCGAGCGATCAGCGTCCTGAGTGCCAAGCAAATGATGCAAATGATGGGCTGAAGAGCCTTTTTCAGCACAAAAACAAACGCCCCGAACAAGTCGGGGCGTTTGGTCTGGGGCCTGTCAGTGTGTTTTCACACAGTCTGCGAAGGCCCTTTGTTCACTTAACCGCCGAGGTACGCGTCGCGCACTTTCGGGTCGGTCAGCAGGGCTTCGCCGGTGCCCTGCATCACCACCTTGCCGTTTTCCAGCACATAGGCGCGGTCGGCGATCTTCAGCGCCTGGTTGGCGTTCTGCTCCACCAGGAACACGGTCACGCCGTCGCGGCGCAACTGTTCGATGATGTCGAAGATCTGCTGGATGATGATCGGCGCCAGTCCCAGCGACGGCTCGTCGAGCAGCAGCAGCTTGGGCTTGCTCATCAGGGCGCGACCGATGGCGAGCATCTGCTGCTCGCCGCCAGACATGGTGCCGCCACGCTGGATGTAACGCTCCTTCAAGCGCGGGAACAGGTGCAGGACCTTGTCCAGTTGCTCCTGATAGTCACCCTTGTCGGTGAAGAAACCGCCCATGGCCAGGTTTTCCTCGACGGTCAGGCGGGCGAACACGCGGCGGCCTTCCGGCACTACCGCGATACTCTTGCGCATGATGTGCGAGGAAGGCTGGCCAACCAGCTCCTCACCCAGGTACTTGATGCTGCCGCTGTGGGCCTGGGGCGAGCCGCACAGGGTCATCAGCAGGGTCGACTTGCCGGCACCGTTGGCGCCGATCAGGGTGACGATCTCGCCCTGGTTGATCTCGACGTTGACGCTGTGCAGCGCCTGGATCTTGCCGTAGAAGGTGGAAACGTTCTCGAACTTCAGCATTTACGCCTCCCCCAGGTAGGCCTTGATCACATCAGGGTTGCCGCGAATCTCTTCTGGCGTGCCATCGGCCAGGGGCGTGCCCTGGTTGATCACCACGATGTGGTCGGAAATGCTCATCACCAGCTTCATGTCGTGCTCGATCAGCAGCACGGTCACGTTGTGGGATTCGCGCAGGTAGGCGATGAGGGCCTTGAGGTCCTCGGTCTCCTTGGGGTTCAGGCCGGCGGCCGGTTCGTCGAGCATGATGATGCGCGGCTGGGTCATCATGCAGCGGGCGATTTCCAGCCGGCGTTGCTGGCCGTAGGCGAGGGTGCCGGCGGTACGGTTGGCGAACTCGGTCAGGTTGACCTTCTCCAGCCAGTACTGCGCGCGCTCCATGGCTTCCTTCTCGCTGCGGCGGAACGACGGGGTCTTGAACAGGCCGGCGAAGAAGTTGGTGTTGAGGTGGCGGTGCTGGGCGATCAGCAGGTTTTCCAGCGCGGTCATCTCCTTGAACAGGCGCACGTTCTGGAAGGTTCGCACCACGCCCTTGCGGGCGATCTGATGGCCGGCCAGGCCCTGGATGGGCTGGCCGTCGAGCAGGATGGTGCCGCCGCTGGGCTTGTAGAAGCCGGTGAGGCAGTTGAACACGGTGGTCTTGCCGGCGCCGTTGGGGCCGATCAGCGCGACTACCTGTTTCTCCTTGACGGTCAGGCCCACGCCGTTGACCGCCAACAAGCCGCCGAAGCGCATGCTCAGGCCGCTGACTTGCAGAATTTCGCGGCTCATCGACGCAGCTCCATGTGTGGACGTTGCATGGGCAGCAGGCCCTGCGGACGCCAGATCATCATCAACACCATCAGCGCACCGAACATCAGCATCCGGTATTCGCTGAACTCACGCATCATCTCCGGCAGCAGGATCATCACGATGGCCGCCAGAATCACGCCCAACTGCGAACCCATGCCGCCCAGCACGACGATGGCGAGGATGATCGCCGACTCGATGAAGGTGAACGATTCCGGTGTCACCAGCCCTTGGCGGGCGGCGAAGAAGCTGCCGGCAAAGCCTGCAAAGCAGGCCCCCAGGGTGAACGCCGAAAGCTTGATCACGGTGGGGTTCAGGCCCAGCGCGCGGCAGGCGATCTCGTCTTCACGCAGCGCTTCCCAGGCACGGCCGATGGGCATGCGCAACAGGCGGTTGATGACGAACAGCGCCAGCAGGGCCAGCAGCAGGGCCACCAAGTAGAGGAAGATCACCTTGTTGATCGAGTTGTATTCCAGCCCGAAGAACTCGTGGAAGGTCTGCATGCCCTCGGCGGCGCGGCGCTCGAAAGTGAGGCCGAAGAACGTCGGTTTTTCGATGTTGCTGATGCCGTTGGGGCCACCGGTCCAGTCGGTGAGGTTGCGCAGGAACAGGCGGATGATCTCGCCGAAGCCCAGGGTCACGATGGCCAGGTAGTCACCGCGCAGGCGCAGCACCGGGAAACCGAGCAAAAAGCCGAAGGTGGCGGCCATCAGCCCTGCGATCGGCAGGCACACCCAGAAGCTCCAGCCCAGGTAGTGCGAGAGCATCGCGTAGCTGTAGGCACCGACCGCGTAGAAGCCGACGTAGCCCAGGTCGAGCAGGCCGGCCAGGCCCACCACGATGTTCAGGCCCAGGCCCAGCATCACGTAGATCAGGATCAGCGTGGCGATGTCGACGGCGCCGCGCGAGCCGAAGAATGGCCACACCAGGGCGACCACGATCAGGCCGAGGATGATCCAGCGCTGGGTCTTGGGCAGGGTGAGGAAGTTGCTCACCGCCGGCGAGATCAGCTTGCGATCGGAACGACGGCCCATCACCGCGCTCCACTGCTTGTCGAACAACACGCGCAGGAACATCAGCACCGAGCACACGCTGATGATGGTCAGGTTGAACGAACCCTGGCTGTGTACCGCCAGGCTGATGCCGTCGATGCTGAGTTTCAGGCCCAGCACCGGGAAGGCCACGGCCCAGACCAGCAAGGCGCTGAAGAACGCCTGTTTGAGATTTCTGTTCATACTTTTTCAACCTCCGGACGGCCCAGGATGCCGGTCGGCCGGAACAGCAGGACGAGAACCAAAAGACCGAATGCCACCACGTCCTTGTACTGGTCGCCGAAGATGTCGGCGCCGAAGGCTTCGGACACACCCAGCACCAGCCCGCCGAGCATGGCGCCCGGAATGCTGCCGATGCCGCCCAGTACCGCTGCGGTGAAGGCTTTCAGGCCCACCAGGAAGCCGGCGTTGGGGTTGATCACCCCGTACTGCATGCTCAGCAACACGGCCGCCACGGCCGCCAGGGCGGCACCGATGACGAAGGTCAGGGCGATGATGTTGTTGGTGTTGATGCCCAGCAGGTTGGCCATCTTGATGTCCTCGGCGCAGGCGCGGCAGGCGCGGCCCAGGCGGGAACGGGAGATGAACAGGGTGAGGCAGGTCATGGCGATCAGCGTCACCACGAACACCAGGATCTGCATGTACGAGACCAGTACTTCCTCGGCGCCGCCGGGGCCGAACGAGAAGCTGCCGGGGATCAGGTTGGGGATCGACTTGTCTTTGGAGTCCTGCGAGAGCAGCACGGTGTTCTGCAGGAAGATCGACATGCCGATGGCCGAGATCAGCGGGATCAGCCGGTTGCTGTTGCGCAGCGGCCGGTAGGCGACCCGTTCGATGCTGTAGCCGTAGGCACTGGTGACGCAGATGGTGGCGACGAAAGCCACGGTCATCAGGATCGGTAGCGAATGGATACCCATCATGGCCAGGCCCGCAAGGGCGATGAAGGCCACGTAGCTGCCGATCATGTACACCTCGCCGTGGGCGAAGTTGATCATGCCGATGATGCCGTACACCATCGTGTAGCCGATGGCGATCAGGGCATAGGTACTGCCGATGGTCAATCCGTTAACCAGTTGTTGTAGGAAATGGTAGATCTCAGGCATTACAGCGCTCCTAAAAACCTGATTTGCATTTCACTGGTGGGGGATGACCCCGGCCCATGTTCTCGTGGTCTTCGCCACGTGATCTTTTGCGGGCACTGCCAGGAAACCGCGGGTGACGGTTTTAAGATTTTCAGGTGGGCAGGCTCCCGGATCGCGGGAATCGGGCCCATAGAACCTCGTAAAACAAAGCCCACTGCTCGCACAGTGGGCTTCTCGGTCAGCTATTAGTCACGCAGTTACTGAGGGGAGACTTCGGTCTTCGGCTTGCCGAAGTGCCATTCGTAAACCACGAACTTGAAGTCTTTCAGGTCGCCTTTTGCGTCATACGACAGGGTGCCGGTCGGGGTCTTGAAGGAACCGGCGTGGATGGCGGCTGCCACCTTGTCGGTGTCTTCGGACTTGGCCGCTTCGATGCCCTTGGCGATCAGTTCCACAGCCGAGTAGGCCGGGAACACGAACGGGCCGCTTGGGTCCTTGCCGTCGGCCTTGATGGCGTCGACGATGGCCTTGTTCTCTGGGTCGGCGTCGAACGACTTCGGCAGGGTGACCAGCAGGCCTTCGGAGGCGCCCTGGGCGATCTGCGAGATGGAGTCGTTACCCACGCCTTCCGGGCCCATGAACTTGGCTTTCAGGCCCTTTTCTTGAGCCTGGCGCAGGATCAGGCCCAGCTCTGGGTGGTAGCCGCCGTAGTAGACGAAGTCGACGTTGTTCTGCTTGAGCTTCTGGATGATCGAGGAGAAGTCCTTGTCACCGGCGTTCAGGCCTTCGAAGACGGCAACCTTGGTGCCTTTCTTCTCGAGGGTCTGCTTGACCGCGGTGGCGATGCCTTCACCGTACTGCTGCTTGTCGTGCAGTACCGCGACCACTTTCGGTTTGACGTGGTCGGCGATGTAGTTGCCGGCAGCCGGGCCCTGGGCGCTGTCCAGGCCAATGGTGCGGAAGATCAGCTTGTAGCCACGGGCGGTGATTTCCGGCGAGGTGGCGGCCGGGGTGATCATGATCACGCCTTCGTCTTCGTAGATGTCCGACGCAGGCTGGGTGGAGCTGGAGCACAGGTGACCGATGACGAACTTGACGCCGTCGTTGACCACTTTGTTGGCGACGGCAACGGCCTGTTTAGGGTCGCAGGCGTCGTCGTATTCCTTGGCTTCAAGCATCTTGCCATCGACGCCGCCCTTGGCGTTGATGTCCTTGATGGCTTGCTTGGCGCCGATGAACTGCATATCGCCGTACTGGGTGACCGGGCCGGTTTTAGGGCCGGCGATGCCGATCTTGATGGTATCGGCGGCAAACGAATGGCTGGCAACCCCGGCCAGGACCATTGCGGCGAACAGCTTGGAAATCTTGATCATAGTGCTCCACTCATTCTGTTGTAATTCTTATAGTCCTGGCGGCCAGGGCTACAGACCGGGCGGGATTTGCGGCTGGCTACGCCCAGCCGCAACCCCACCTTCCCCCGAGAATCGTGTCCCGGAACTGTACCGGTACAGTGTAGAGCGCTGTCCGAGCGCTTGAAAAGCGGGCGAAAAGCGTCTGGACTCGGAGGTGTCGCGTGATCGACATAAAGATACAGAAAAGCGCCATCGTTTTGCCTGCACCTTTGGCCCGCCCCCACAAGTTCGGGCCTGATCGACCAAATTACGTATTTGAAACCGGGTTTTTCTGCAAAAATGCCGGCCTTTTTGTTGGACGATCTTTGCGCAGGTAAACCCATGACAGATCAAGTAAGCACCCTCTATGCCAAATTGCTCGGCGAGACAGCCATCATCGAGTGGAAAGCCCTGGAGCGTTTCTGGGCCAAGGGTGACCTGATTTGGGTCGACCCCAGCCTCGACCTGATCGCCGTTGCCGAGGCAATGGCCGAGAATCGCAGCGAGATCTTCGCCAAGTGGCGCAGTGATGGCACTGTCGGCCCGGTCAGCGCCGAGCAGGCACTCGACCTGCAAACCCGCGATCCAGAGATCTGGGCGGTGGTGGTTTCGCCGTTCATCGTGATCCAGGCGAAGAAAACGCAATAAGCCGGTTTTTTTTAGTGCGTGAAAATGCGCAGGCGCACCGCAATGGTGCGCGTTGACGCTCACGTAAGGTGGAAGTTGGTAACAGTGGCGGGGCGATTCGGCGGGGCGGTAACAGTTTACGGAATGCGTAATTGCCAGCGCCGGCCCTGCTGATCAACTGCAGGAGCCGGCTTGCCGGCGATAGGGCCAGCCCAGGCAATATCGATCTGTGGTCTGGCACCGGCGTTGCCGGTGATCGCCGGCAAGCCGGCTCCTACAGGGGCCGTGTAGCGCTTTAGTAATCCACCCGCCCGGTATGGCTGTTCAGCGAGATCACCCGGGTCTTGCCGATGCGGTGGCGGAAGATCTCGCGTAGGTACTTCACGGCTTTCTTCACGCATTCGCGCGACAGGCGGATGTCGTTGATCGAGACGAAGCGGCTCTTGTCGTTGATCAGCTCGCGGTACTTCTTCTCGTACATCGGCTTGATCGCGTACCAGTTGGTGTCGAGGATCTTCGCCGGATTTTCGAACTCGTTGAGCAGCTCGTCGATGCGGCCCTCGTCGAAGTGTTCGCTGGTGATGAACTCGAGGATGGCGTTGTCCATGGTGTCGTCGAAGCGGTACGCATTGCGCGCGAAACAGCGCTTGATGAAGGCTACGATCAGGGTCAGGAAGTCGTCCGACAGGCATGGGCTCTTGGCGATCAGGGTGGTCAGCGACAGGTTGGCCGAGGCGCCGATCACCAGCGCGTAACGCTTGAGCGTGGTGTTGGGGAACAGGCTGTTGAGGTGGGTCTTGAGCCGGTTCAGGTCCATGTACGACAGCTTGTAGTCCTTGGGCAGGGATACGATCGACACCACCGAGGAGCAGTTCTTGAAGAAGTGCAGATCGTGCAGCGCGGCGGCGTCGTAGCCCGAGGCCTGGTACTGCTCCAGTGCTGCGCGGTAGCGGCGCGACTCGATCGGCAGCAGGCTGATGCCTTCGATGGCCTGGGTCTGCTTGTTGAAGTGCGGCAGGTCGATGGAGCGGAAGAACAGGTCGTCGATGTCCAGGCGCGGCTGTTCGCGCTCGAACACCTTGAACTTGTCGGAGCCGGCCGGCGGCACTTCCGGCACCACGGACTCGGCGTAGGCGATGGCCACAGGGCCCGCCAGGCTCATGAACAGGTCGTTGGCGTCCAGGCGGATGGTTTCGCCGATGTCGATGCCGGCGCGGCGGAAGTAGTTCTGGTCGTAGTCGGTGGTCACCGCCTGGGCAGTGAGGATGTTGAAGATCTGCTGGGAGATGTACTGGTTGGCGTGCTTCTCCATGGCGTTGACGTCGATGTTCTGGATCGTGCCGTCGTCGCTTTCTTCGGCGTAGCGCATGATGTCGTTGGAGATCAGCATCATTGCGTTCCACGGGCGAATGCGGCCCATGACGCTGGCTTCGCTGCTGTCTTCGTTGTCGAAGTTGTACGAGAAGTCCCATTCTTCAGACAGGTACTTGCACAGCAGGCGCCCGGCGTTGATGTGCAGCGCCTCGGACATTTCGCTGCGGTGGTCGGAGGCGTTGGGCAGCACGCAGATGCCGCTGGTGAAGATTGGCTCGAAGACGAACGAATGCCCGCTCTTGCCGTCGTTCTCGTCGGCAGGCTTGGTGTCGAAGGTCTTGTTCATGTACGAGTATTGCTGGGCCAGGCCGAACTCCGAGGCCATGCCCGAGCCGGTACCGCCGCCGGCACTGAAGATGTAGAAGTACAGGCGCGACTGGTTGGCCTTGATGCCGCAGGAGTCGATCAGGTAGGAGTGGATCAGCTTCCAGTCGGCGCTGGAAAAACGCTGGGTGTCCTTGTTGAGGATGATCTTGGCCAGGTACTGGCCGAGGATCGGTGCGTTACCGGCGCCGCCCGCGTGCACTTCGGACAGGTCCATGATCTTCATCTTGCTGTAGTCGCGCAAAAAGCCGCCGCGCTCGCCTTTGCGCGAGAAGCGGATGCGCCCGGCGATGTCCTTGTCCAGGTCGCCGAGCATCACCAGCGGCTCGACCAGAAACACCGGCTTTGCGCCCTTGTTCTGTACCAGGCGCAGGTTCTGGCGGATCCAGCGCGCCGGGCTGTAGCCCCCTTCACCCTTGAACCGGTCTTCGTTGTTGAACTCGTTGAGGAAGAAGGTGCGGGCGTTGTACACCAGTTCCGCCACGTCCAGGGCGATGTTCGAGCCGCAACGGCCCAGGCCGATCAGGCACACCGACGGGAACTGCTGCTCCAGGCGCAGTTGGTCTTCGTCCTCGACATGCAGGTTCTGCGGGAACACCAGGTCGCGCAGGCCGTCGAGGTTGTCGAGGATGCGCTGGATGTCCTGCTCGGTGAAGTACAGGTACTGCGCCGGCGGCGTAACGCGAGGGGCCGGCAGGTCTCGAGCACCGCCTGCGGTCAGCGAGGTGGACGGGAGCGACGACTCGGGGACCGCATTGGCAGAAGTGTTCGTAGAGGTCATAGTGCGCCATTTGCCTGGGGGGTTGGGTTCCCCGACAAATGCCATTTGGCCATCATTCGGGGGTTTCGCGACTTTAACAGTGCGGGTTTTCCTTGTGCGATCAGGGATTTCCCTATTCCCTTCGAGGTTTTTGCGGTGCACCGCACTGCATCGTCCAATTGTCACGCTTCTTTAATCTGCTTGGAGTCGCTCATGAGTAGTGCATTGCCTTCACTGGGGTTTGCCGGCATCGGCCTGATGGGATTGCCGATGTGCCGGCGCCTGCTGGCGGCCGGCTACCCGCTGACGGTGTGGAACCGCAGCCCCGAGAAATGCACCGAACTGGTGGCGGCCGGTGCACGCCTGGCGCACAGCCCGGCGCAGTTGTGTCAGAGCGCCGACCTGGTACTGCTGTGCCTGGCCGACACGGCGGTGGTGCGCGAGGTGGTATTTGGCGAGCAGGGCATCGCGGCCGGTGGGCGCAGCGGCCAGTTGCTGGTGGACCTGTCCAGCCTGGAACCCACCGCCACCCGTGAGATGGCGGCGGAGCTGGCGGCGCTGTGCGGCATGGCCTGGCTGGATGCGCCGGTGTCTGGCGGCACCCCGGGCGCCGAGGCGGGCACCTTGGCGATCATGGTCGGTGGCGAGGCGTATGACCTGGAACGGGCGCGCCCGGTGCTGCTGACCCTGGGCCAGCGGGTGACGCACATGGGCGGCGTGGGGGCCGGCCAGGTGACCAAGGCCTGCAACCAGATGATCGTTGCCTGCAACGCGCTGGTGATTGCCGAGGTGGTGGCCCTGGCTGAGCAGTCAGGGGTGGATGCCCGGCTGATCGCCGAGGCGTTGGCCGGTGGCTTTGCCGATTCCAAACCGTTGCAGATTCTGGCACCGCAAATGGCCGAAAGCCGTTTTGAACCGGTGAAATGGCATGTGCGTACTTTGCTCAAGGACCTCGACGGCGCGGTCAAGCTGTCCCGCGAGCAGGGTGTGGCAACGCCGGTCAGTGGCCTCGCGGCGCAGCTGATGCGCCTGCATGGTAGCCAGGGTTATCTGGAAAAAGATCCGGCGACGCTGGTTGAGCTGTATCGCAACCAGCCATGAACGCGCCATGCGGGTGGTTCAGGCGCTCCAGTACCGGGCGCAGCGCGCTGGCCGGCACTGGCCGACTTAGCAGGTAACCCTGCAGGTAGTCGCAACCCTGGGCGGCCAGAAAAGCCTGTTGTTCGGCGGTTTCGACGCCTTCGGTGACCACTTTGAGGTGCAGGGTGTGGGCCATGATGATGATCGCCTGGACGATCTCGCAGTCCTTCTGGTTGCCCGGCACCTCGAGCACGAACGAGCGGTCGATTTTCAGCACATCCAGCGGCAGGCGCTTGAGGTAGGCCAGCGATGAATAGCCGGTGCCGAAGTCGTCGATCGACAGCGCCACGCCCTGGGCACGGATGCGCTTGAGCAGGTTGATGGTGTGGTGGATATCCCCCATCAGGGCGTTTTCGGTCACCTCCAGCTCCAGCTGGCGGGCCTCGATACCGGCCTGGAACAGCGCCAGCTCGACCTCGGTGGCCAGCTCTTCACGGCCCAGGGTCAGCGCCGAGCAGTTCACCGTCACCTTGATATCGTCGTAGCCGTGCGGGTTGAGTTGGGCCAGGTCGGCGCAGGCGCGGCGCAGCACCCACAGGTCGAGTTCGGCGATCAGGCCGTTGGCCTCGGCGATGCCGATGAAGCGGTCCGGCCCGAGCAGGCCATGCTGCGGGTGCTGCCAGCGCACCAGTGCTTCGAGCTTGGTCACCTTGGCGCTGCGCAGGTCAAAAATGGGCTGGTAGTGCACGCACAGGCCGCGCTCCTCGAACAAGGCTTCGCGCAGTTCTTCTTCCAGCTGTAACTCCAGGGTGGCGCGGGCCTTCAGACCGTTGTCGAAGAAGTTCAGGCTGTTGCGCCCGCAGGCTTTGGACTGATACAGCGCCAGGTCGGCGTTTTTCAGCAGCTCTTCGGCGCTGAGGCCGTCATCGGGGAATACGCTGACGCCGATGCTGGTGGTCATCACCAGGCGACGGCCGCTCAGGTCGATGGGCTCCTTCATGCGCAGCATGATGCGCTGGGCCAGGTGGCGGGCTTCTTCGCGGTTGTGCAGCGGGGTGACGATGCAGAACTCGTCGCCGCCGAAACGCGCCACCAGGTCGTTGCTGCGGGTGGCGGCCTTGATATGGCTGGCGATCACCTTCAGCAGCTCGTCGCCGGCGGCATGGCCGAGGCTGTCGTTGATGCGCTTGAAATGGTCGATGTCGAGGAACATCACTGCCAGGCGGCCTTCGCTGGCGGTGTGCTCGGCCAGGCGCTCGGCGAACACCTGGTTGAAGCCGCGGCGGTTGACCAGGTTGGTGAGGGCATCGTAGTGGGCAGCCTGTTGCAATGAGGCGCGGGCCTGGTCGAGCTGGCTGAGCAGCACGTTGACCCGGCGCAGGTCGTGCTCCTTGCTTTGCAGTTTTTTATCGGCCAGGGCGGCGCTGATGCTGCTGCCGCTGATCAGCAACGTGATGAAGGCGATGGTCACCGCCAGTTGTGCGGCGTTGTCGATGCTGGGCAAGTGCAACGGTTTGGCTTCGGGCAGCACCAGGGTCATGGCGGCCATGCCGGTGAAGTGGGTGAGCACGATGCCGGCGCCCATCAGCAGGCAGGCACCGTGCTTCATGGCCAGGTGCAGGGTGCCGCTGCCGTTGCGAAAGTGCCGGGCCATCAGCAGCGCCACCAGGCTGGTGGCCACAGCCAGGCACACCGAGACCAGCAGCAGGCTGGTCTGGTAGTACTGGCGGGCGCCGGTTTGCAGGGCGGCCATCCCGGTGTAGTGCATGGCGCTGATGCCGAGGCCGATGAACAGGGCGGTTTGCAGGTAATGGCGCAGGCGCATTTCGCTGCGGTTGAGGCTGTTCATGGCCAGCCACGCCGCCAGCAGGGCAATCAGCAGCGACAGGGCGGTGAGGGTGGCGTCGTAGTGCACCTCGAGCGGTGCCTGAAACGCCAGCATGCTGATGAAGTGCATGGCCCAGATGCCTCCGGCCAGGCAGCAGGCGCCGAGTATCCGCCATTGGCGGCGGGCCAGGCGGTTTTCGCAGTGGCTTTGGCGTTCGGCCATGTCGAGGGTGGCGAAGCAGCCGGCGCAGGCCACGGCATAGGCCAGCAGTACCAGCAGGGGGTTGTGTCGGCAGTCGAGGATGATTTGCCCGTTCGCCGGCAGGTCGGCGAAAAATTGCAGTCCCAGCCATTCCATTGCAGGTCTCTATCGTCGAGTTTGCACTCGTCCCCGAAAAGCGCGGCTGGAGACAGTTCCTGCACGAGTATAGGAAAAGGTGTTTAAACCTTCCTGATTAATGGCACTTTGATTTCTATCGTTTGGATATGAGGGTGATAGCGGAGGGATCTAACTGGGTGTTGCGAGGAGGGGGCATCGCCCTGTAGCAGCGGGCAAGCCCGCTCCTACAGGGTTCTGTCAGGCTTAGCCGGCTACCAGTACGCGGATTGCCTCGAGCCGCAACGCCGCCTTGTTGAGTGCTGCCAGGCCATCTTCACGCTGCTTGCGCACCGCATCGACTTCGCTGTCACGCACGCTCGGGTTGACGGCCTTGAGCGCGGTCAGGCGCGCCAGCTCTTCGTCGGCCTCGGCGGCCAGACGCTGCTGGGCCTCGGCCACGCGGGCCTCGTGGGCCGGCAGGATCTTCGCTTCGCCGGCGCTGATGCGCTGGGCCAGCACGTCACGCTGGGCCTGGATGAACTTGTTGGCGCTGGCCTTGGGCACGCTTTCGAGCTGGTCGTTGAGGGTTTCGAAGGCGACCCGCGGGCCCAGGTCGTTGCCGTTGGCGTCCAGCAGGCAGCGCAGCGCTGCCGGTGGCAGGTAGCGGCCCAACTGCAGGCTGCGCGGCGCCACCACTTCGCTGACGTACAGCAGCTCCAGCAGCACGGTGCCGGGCTTGAGCGCCTTGTTCTTGATCAGCGCCACGGCGGTGTTGCCCATCGAACCGGACAGCACCAGGTCCATGCCGCCCTGCACCATGGGGTGTTCCCAGGTGAGGAACTGCATGTCTTCGCGCGAAAGCGCCTGGGCGCGATCGTAGGTGATGGTCACGCCTTCGTCGTCGCCCAGCGGGAAGCTGGCGTCGAGCATCTTCTCGCTCGGCTTGAGCACCAGAGCGTTTTCCGAATGGTCTTCGCTGTCGATGCCGAAGGCGTCGAACAGGGTTTCCATATAAATAGGCAGGGCGAACTGATCATCCTGCTCCAGAATGGCTTCGACCAGCTCCTGGCCTTCGCCGGCACCGCCGGAGTTGAGCTCCAGCAGGCGGTCACGGCCGCTGTGCAGTTCGGCTTCCAGGCGCTCGCGCTCGCCGCGGGCATCAGCCACCAGCTTGCTCCAGGCCTTGTCGTCGCCTTCGGCCAGCAGCGGCAGCAGGCGTGGGCCGAACTGGTGCTGCAGGGCGTTGCCGGTGGGGCAGGTGTTGAGGAAGGCGTTGAGGCCTTCGTGGTACCACTGGAACAGGCGCTCTTGCGGGCTGTTTTGCAGGTACGGGATGTGCAACTGGATGGTGTGCTGCTGGCCGATACGGTCGAGGCGGCCGATGCGCTGTTCGAGCAGGTCGGGGTGGGCCGGCAGGTCGAACATCACCAGGTGGTGGGCGAACTGGAAGTTGCGGCCTTCACTGCCGATTTCCGAGCAGATCAGCACCTGGGCGCCAAACTCTTCGTCGGCGAAGTAGGCGGCGGCGCGGTCACGCTCGAGAATACTCATGCCTTCGTGGAAGGTCGTGGCAGGGATGCCGGAGCGCACGCGCAGGGCGTCTTCCAGGTCCATGGCGGTTTCGGCGTGGGCGCAGATCACCAGCACCTTGGTGCGCTTGAGCATCTTCAGGGTGTCGATCAGCCAGTCGACCCGTGGGTCGAAGCGCCACCAGCGCTCGTCATCGTTGGTTTCGCCCTGGGCCTGGAAGGCCACTTCCGGGTACAGCTCGGCGCGCTCGCCGGCCGGCAGCGCGACATATTGCTCGGGATTGGCCAGCGGGTAGGGGTGCAGCTGGCGCTCGGGGAAGCCCTGGATGGCTGCGCGGGTGTTGCGGAACAGCACGCGGCCGGTGCCGTGGCGGTCGAGCAGTTCGCGGATCAGCCGCGCGCTGGCCTGGGTGTCGCCATCGCTGACGGCGGCCAGCAGCGCTTCGCCTTCGGCACCCAGGAAGCCCTGGATGGTGGCGTGGGCTTTGGGCGACAGACGGCCTTCGTCGAGCAGCTCCTGCACCGCTTCGGCCACCGGGCGGTAGTTCTCGCTTTCGGCGCGGAACGCGGCCAGGTCGTGGAAACGGTTGGGGTCGAGCAGGCGCAGGCGGGCGAAGTGGCTGTCCTGGCCGAGCTGTTCAGGGGTGGCGGTAAGCAGCAGTACACCCGCGATCACCTGGGCCAGTTGCTCAACCAGCGCGTACTCGGCGCTGGCTTGTTCTTCGTGCCAGACCAGGTGGTGGGCTTCGTCGACCACCAGCAGGTCCCAGCCGGCGGCGAACAGCGCGTCCTGGGCCTTTTCGTCGTCCACCAGCCATTCCAGGGCCACCAGGGCCAGCTGGGCGTCCTCGAACGGGTTGCTGGCATCGCTTTCGATGAAGCGCTCGGCGTCGAACAGCGCCACCTGCAGGTTGAAGCGCCGGCGCATTTCTACCAGCCACTGGTGCTGCAGGTTCTCCGGCACCAGGATCAGCACGCGGCTGGCGCGGCCCGAGAGCAACTGGCGGTGGATCACAAGGCCCGCTTCGATGGTCTTGCCCAGGCCCACTTCGTCGGCCAGCAGTACGCGCGGGGCAATACGGTCGGCTACTTCACGGGCGATGTGCAACTGGTGGGCGATGGGTTGGGCGCGCACGCCGCCCAGGCCCCACAAGGAGGAGAGCATCTGCTTGCTGGTGTGCTGCAGGGTGTTGTAGCGCAGCGAGAACCACGCCAGCGGGTCGATCTGCCCGGCGAACAGGCGGTCGCTGGCCAGGCGGAACTGGATGAAGTTGGACAGCTGCGTCTCGGGCAGGGTGCGTGGCATGTTCTGCGCGTCGATGCCGTGGTAGACCAGCAGGCCGTCGGCGTCGTCGACTTCGCGCACGGTCAGCTTCCAGCCCTCGAAGTGAGTGATCTGGTCGCCCGGCGAGAAGCGCACGCGGGTCAGCGGCGCGTTGCGTAGCGAGTACTGGCGGGTGTCGCCTGTGGCCGGGTAGAGCACGGTCAACAGGCGGCCATCCTGCGCCAGGATGGTCCCAAGACCGAGCTCGGCTTCGCTGTCGCTGATCCAGCGTTGCCCCGGTTGATACTGCTGCGCCATACTGCCAAAACTCCCGCGGTGAAAAAGCCGGCTATGTTAACGGATCGGCTTCGCCAGACCAATGAATCAAAGAGTCTAGCGTGTTCATCGCCTAATACCGTGCCGTCGCGAGGGCCCTGCACCAACATGTTTGCCAAGCATCGCTGGTTGAACGTATTCATGGGGCTGGGCAGCCTGGCGCTGCTGGCCGGTTGCGAACAGAAAACCTTTGAGGTGCTGGCGCCGATCCCGGTGGAGCAGCTGGAAGTGCTGGGGGTGCAGACGCCGCTCAAGAGCGTGCACTTTCACGACCGCGAGGGGGAAGGGCTGCTGGTGCTGAGCCGGGTCGACGGCCAGGCCACCGACCCGGATACCGAAGAAGAAGTCGACAAGGTGGTGCTCAAGGCCACCTTGTACGGGCGCAGTGCGTCGGCCGATGCGTTCAGGCCGCGTTGGCAGATTGAACAGGAAACCACCTGCGCCGGCCTGGACCTGGATGTCGACTTCTATACCGACGTCAGTGATGTCAGCGACCTGAACAAGGATGGCATCGCCGAAGTGACCGTGGCCAGCCACGCGTTTTGCGGTGGCGGCATCGACCCCCACGATATCGCCATCGAGCTGCGCGAAGGGCAGGCGGCGTACACCATCACCGGCCAGTCGCTGATCAGCCCGGCGGGCGAGGAACCTTTCGGTGGCGAGCGCGAGGACAGCGCTTCGCTCAAAACTGCCCCGCAGGTGATTCGCGAACACATGGATGCGGTCTGGCAGAAGGTCTACAAGCGGCCCTGGAGCGACAGCTCGGCGCCGGCTGACGACGGGCCTGACGACGATGGCGAGTAAATGTTGTCCATAGCGGCATGGGCGCGGTTGTGACGCGCCGCACACCTTCATCCGCAGGTATTCAAGGCGGCTGAGCAACGGCCGATAGAATGGCCATAGGAGAACCCCCATGCTGCCGCCGATCATCCCCCTCAGCGCCGCCCCCGTGACGACGCAACAAGACCCGGTCAAGCCGACCCCGAACATTCCGGCGGTGGCCCCGGCGCAGCCGTCCTCCAGCGAAAGCACCATCGACCTCAAGCACCAGCGCGACCCTGACGAGCAGCTTTACCTGCTGCACGAAGAGCAGCGGCGCAAGCAGCAGCAACGCAAGCAGCGCGAAGATGACGAACACCGTTTCGAGGCACTGCCGGGCGATGAACTGAACGCCGACAACACCGTGCCGGTGGCCCCTCTGGGCGAGAGCACCCGCCAGGGGCTGCTGGTGGATATCGAAGTCTGACTGGTCAGCGCGGGCATCTGCCTTCATTATTGGGCTTCTGCTGTCCGTAGAGCCTGCCATGAGCCAAGACAACCTGATCGACTTCGGCGCCGAGCGCGCCAAACGCATCCACGACCTCAACGACAAGCGCCTTGACGACATGCGCAAGGCCTTCGAGCAGGCCATGCCGTTGGCTTCGGGCAAAAAGAAGAAGCCCAAGGGCAAGCCGAAGAAGCGCTGAACCTTGATGCAGGTCAAGCCTGCACCCGCCTCGCGTGCCCGGCCCCGGGCAGCATTGACGCCGATCAATTCCCCACCGCCCGCCATTGGTTACCTTGCTCCCATCGGATCACGGCACACCAAGGGAGGGGCCGTCATGTTCTTCGACAACGTGGTTATCGCCGGTGTGGTAACGGTCGGGTTGATGTTGGCGTTCTTCGCCGGTCTGGGGATTTTCATCTGGAAGGATTCGAACAAGCGCAAGCAGCGCTGATCCTTCCCGATTCACGAGCACGCAAGGCATTTAGGGCGACTTCGGTCGCCCATTTTTTTTGCCTGGGTTTTTGCGGGCCTATGCAAGCCCAGCGGCGCTGGCCACTTCCCTGCAGGAGCTGGCTTGCCAGCGATGAGGCCAGGCCTGCAAAAGCATTCTTCCTGCAGCGGCCCTATCGCCGGCAAGCCGGCTCCTACATGGCGCGCGTTTGATTAAACAAGATGATTAGCTAGCTAATTATTCGTCTGCACCTTATCCTTGCCGCAGTTGTCTATCTTTCTATCTGTAGACCCTCCACCGGCAAGGTCCGATTCGTGCCCATCACCTTCCAGGCCCTGTTCGCACCCAGCAGCCTCGCCCTCAAGTTTGCCGCCAAGACCCTGCTCGGCGGCGGCCTGGCGTTGTGGCTGGCGATGCGCTGGGGGTTGGAGCAGCCGTCGTGGGCGTTGATGACCGCGTTCATCGTCGCCCAGCCGTTGTCGGGCATGGTGGTGCAAAAGGGCCTGGCACGGCTGGCCGGTACCGTGGTCGGGACCTTCATGTCGGTGGTGTTCATCGGCCTGTTCGCCCAGACGCCCTGGTTGTTCTTGCTGACCCTGGCGTTGTGGCTGGCGCTGTGCACCGCGGCCTCCACCCAGCTGCGCAGCTCCTGGGCCTACGCCTTCGTGCTGGCCGGCTACACCGCAGCGATCATCGCCTTGCCGGCGATCAACACGCCGTTGCAGGTGTTCGACCAGGCGGTGGCGCGTTGCACCGAAATTTGCTTAGGCATCTGCTGCGCCACGGCCGTCAGTGCCCTGGTGTGGCCGCTGCGGGTCGAGCAGCAGCTTGCAGGCCAGGCCCGCCAGGCCTGGAGCAACGGCTTGCAGGCGGCCAGCGCCATGCTTGGCGGCGAAGACGATGCGCGCAAAGGGCTATTGCAGACCTTGGGCGGCATTGTCGCCATCGACGCCCAGCGCGAACATGCCTGGTTCGAAGGCAGCCGGGGCCGACAGCGGGCGCGGGCAATCAACGGCCTGAGCCAGAAACTGATGGTGCTGCTGCGTATTTCACGTTCTGTACGCCGTCAGTGGCGCCAACTCGATGAAGCCGAAAGCGCGCAGATGGCACCTTGGCTCGACGAAGTGCGCGGGCAACTGGCCGCGCCCGATCAGCCGAGCCTGCTGGTGCTGCGCCAGCGCATCTGGGATGCGGCCCACGATGAGCACATCAGCCCTGCCGAGCACTATTGCCTGGCGCGCATGGCCCTGCTGCTGGACTTTGCCATGGCAGCCACCCAGGCGCTGGATGATGTGGAGCAGGGCCGGGCGCCGAAGCAGGCGGTGCAGAGCCTGGCGGCCCACCGTGACCTGTCGCTGGCGCTGCTGTTCGGTTCGCGTAGTGCCCTGGCTTTTTTGACCATGAGCAGCTTCTGGCTGGCTACCGCCTGGCCGTCGGCACCGGGCGGGCTGGTGCTCACTTGCGTGGTCTGCAGCCTGTTCGCCAGCCGCGAGAACGGCGCGCAGATCGGCCTGAGCTTCCTGCGTGGCATCCTGCTGGCAGTACCGGTTGCGTTTTTCGTCGGGCAAATTCTGCTGCCGCAGTGGAGCAGCTTCGCCATGCTTTGTTTAGGGATGGGCGTGCCGCTGTTCTTTGGTGCCCTGGGCATGGCCCACCCGCGTACCGGGGCTACGGCCACCTCCTATTGCCTGCATTTCATCGTGCTGGTGGCGCCGCTCAATGCCATGCAGTTCAACGTTGCCACGATGTTCAACAGTGCGCTTGCCATGCTGATCGGCGTGGGCGCCGCGGTGATGGCGTTCCGCTTGCTGGTGCTGCGCCACCCGGCCTGGCTCGGGCGGCGCTTGCGCGCGGCGACCCAGGGCGACCTGGTGCGCCTGACCCGTCGCGACCTGCGTGGCGCCGACAGCTGGTTTGGCGGGCGCATGGCTGACCGCCTGATGCAGCTGGCGCGCCACGCCAGCGAGTTGCCCGAAGCCGAGCGCCAGCGTTGGGACGATGGCCTGCACGGGCTGGATATCGGCGACGAACTGGTGCACCTGCGCATGTGCCTGGCAGTAGCCCAGGCGCCACTGGGCGGTGCCGAGCGCCAGTACCTGCAACAGCTGGAGGCGGTGCTGGCCAGCGGCCCGGCGCCGGGGCGCGGCCAGCGCCTGGATGCAGCCAGCGAGCAATTCATCGAAGCGCTGCGTCAGCAGCCGGCCAGTGACCCGCTGCGCCTGGCCATCGGCGCGGTGCTGCAATTGCGCAAGAGCTGGGGCAAATGGTGCCGCTGGCAGGAGGAAACCCATGGGGTTGCGTGAATGGGCGCTGGGCGGCGTGCTGCTCAGCCCGTTTCTGATTTATGTGCTGATGGCGCTGGTGCTCACCGGCGTGTTGCGCGTGCTGGTGCAGGCCACCCCTCTGGGGCGCTGGATCTGGCACGAAGCCTTGTTCGATGCGGCGCTGTTCGTTTGTGTCCTGTACCTGGTGGTGCGTCTGCTGGGACCTTTGTGAGGAGTAAGTCCATGCGTACAGCCGTACGTGCCCTGGTCACCCTGTGCGTGGTGATCGTTGCGCTGTTTGCCGGTTATCAGCTTTGGCAGTACTACATGCTTACGCCCTGGACGCGGGATGCCCGGGTGCGTGCCGATGTGGTGGTGATTGCCCCGGATGTGTCCGGCTGGGTGAGTGGCTTGAAGGTGCATGACAACCAGCAGGTCAAGGCAGGCGACCTGCTGATGACCATCGATCGCGAGCGTTTCCAGGCGGCCTTCGACCAGGCCACCGCGGTGGTCGAGACCCGCGCCCAGCAGTTGCGTCTGCGCGAGCGTGAGGCGGCGCGGCGCACCGCCTTGGGGCCGGAGGCGATCAGCGCCGAGCTGCGCGAGAACGCGCAGATCAACGCTGCTGTAGCCCGGGGCGAGCTGCACGAGGCCGAGGCGCAGTTGAAGGTGGCGAAGATCAACCTGGCCCGCAGCGAAGTGCGCGCGCCGCGTAGCGGGCATATCACCAACCTGCGCCTGGCCGAGGGCAACTACGTCAATGCCGGGCAGTCGGTGATGGCGCTGGTGGATGACGCCACCTTTTATATCCAGGCTTATTTCGAGGAGACCAAGCTGCCGCGTATTCGCGTGGGTGATTCGGTCAAGGTGTGGTTGATGGGGGCGGGGGAGTCGATGCAGGGGCAGGTAGAGAGCATCAGCCGTGGCATCACCGACCGTAACTCCACCCCGGACGGGCAGTTGCTGCCCGAGGTGGAACCGACCTTCAACTGGGTGCGGCTGGCGCAGCGAATTCCGGTACGGATTCGCCTGGAGCAGATACCGGAAGGGATGAACCTGAGCGCCGGGATGACGGCCAGTGTGCAGGTGCATGAGGATCAGTGAGGACTGCAAGCTATCGCGGGGCAAGCCCGCCCCTACAGGTACGGCGCAGGTTTGAAGGCTATGCGTTCCCTGTAGGAGATCACCCAGCCCTTTCGGGTTGCGCTGTCGCGCAGAGAACTAGTCTCGCAGATGCATCGCGGCCCCTGTGGGAAGCGGCCTTGCCGGGGCGCCGTCCGGTCGAGATGGGCTGCGCAGCGGCCCCGGCAATTTTGCATGAGGCCGAGGCCTTGGGGCTGCTGCGCAGCCCATCGCGACACAAGGCCGCTTCCCACAGGGGCCGTGTTAAATCAATGAGTTAGTGTTTGATAGGAGCGGGCTTGCCCGCGATAGGTCTCACTCGGCCTTCAAAGGAACATGCCCCCCGAAACCTCCAGGCGCTGCCCGGTGATCCAGCCATTGCCGTCCTCCAGCAACAGGGCAATCGCCGCGCCGATGTCATCCGGCAGGCCAACCCGCCCGAGCGCGGTATTGCCGGCGATGAAGTCATTCACTTGCTGGTTGTCACGCACCACACCGCCACCGAAATCGGTCTCGATTGCCCCCGGCGCCAGGATGTTCACCCGGATGCCTCGGGCACCCAGCTCCTTGGCCTGGTAGCGGGTCAGCACTTCCATGGCGCCTTTCATCGCTGCATAGGCGGCGTAGCCGGGCAGGGCGAAGCGGGTCAGGCCGGTGGAAATATTGACGATGCGCCCGCCGTCTTGCAGCAGCGCCAGCAAATGCTGGGTGAGGAAGAACGGGCCCTTGAGCTGGATGTTCAGCAACTGGTCGAACTGCGCTTCGGTGGTTTCGCTGAACGGCACGTTCAGGCCGATGCCGGCGTTGTTGACCAGAAAATCCAGCTTGTCGGTGCCAAAGCGCTGCTTGAGGGTATCGGCCAGTTGCCCGGCAAACGCTGCGAAGCTGGCGCTGTTGCTGACGTCCAGTTGCAGCATGGCGGCGCGAACGCCGGCCTGTTCCAGCGCGGCGACCACGCTTTGCGCTTCGGCGGCCTTGCTGTGGTAGGTGCCGATGATGTCGATGCCGCGGGCAGCCAAATGCTCTGCGGCGTTGCGGCCCAAGCCGCGGCTGGCGCCGGTGATCAGGGCGATTTTGCGGGTCATGTCGGTTACCTCGTTGGGTGGGGAGTGACGACAGGTTATTGGTCGGTCATGGGCTGTTAAATCCCGTGAAACCGTAAATACTGTTCGCTTTATCCAGACAATCGGCGGTTGCGGATGAACAAACTCGAACTGCTGCGAACCTTCGTACGGGTGAGCGAACTGAACAGTTTCACCCTGGCCGGCGAGAGCCTGGGGTTGCCGCGCTCGACTGTTTCCGAGCAGGTGCGGGCGCTTGAGGGGCTGCTGGGCACGCGCTTGCTCAACCGAACTACCCGTCGGGTGCAGGCCACCCAGGATGGCGCGCTGTTGTACGAGCGTAGCAAGGACCTGCTGTCGGGGATGGACGAGATCGAAGGGCTGTTTCGCGCCGACGATGCCGAGCTGGCCGGCACCTTGCGCATCGACCTGCCGACCATGATGGCGCGGCGGGTGATCGTGCCGGCCCTCCCTGCCTTTCTTGAGCGCTTCCCGCGTTTGGAGGTGGAGATCAGCTGCACCGATCGGCAGGTTGACCTGCTGCGCGAGGGCTTCGACTGCGTGATGCGCATCGGCGCGCTGAGCGACCTGGATGTAGTGGCCCGACCGGTGGGGCAGTTGAGCATGCGCAACTGCGCCAGCCCCGCATACCTTGAGCGCCATGGTGTGCCGGCTTGCCTTGAGGACCTGGCCGGGCATCGGCTGGTGCATTACGTACGCAACCTTGGCGCGCGCAGCCAGGGGTTCGAGTACGAGCAGGATGGCGAGCTGCGCTTTCAGGCCATGGGTGGGGTGGTCACGGTGAACAACGCCGAGGCGTATTCCGCCGCCTGCCTGGCAGGGTTGGGGATTATCCAGGTGCCGGCGGTGGGGGTGGCTGAGCACTTGCGCCGGGGCGAATTGGTGACCTTGCTCGAACCCTGGCAGGCGCGGGCCATGCCGGTGTCGTTGCTGTATGCCCGACAGCGCCATGTGCCACGGCGGGTGCAGGCGTTCATGAACTGGTTGGCGGGGGTGCTGGCGTCGCAGGTGGATGCGCCGACGGAATGAGCGGGCCGGCAGTCGGGCCTTTGGGCTGGGGACCGAGGGCGTGGGAGCGGGAGCGGGAGCGAGGCCAATTTTGGAAGCCCTGCTTGCCGACCAGCGCCCCGCGGCGTTAGGCTGCCCCTTGCGCGTTGCCCGTCAGAGGCGGCCGCTTCCCGCCCGGCGTGCGTCACTTCCGATTTTTTGCGAGGTAACGCCATGGCCATCACGTCTCAGGACATCTGCAACGCCGCCGACCAGCTCAATGGTTTTGTCGGTTACCACGGCAAGCGCGGCATCCATATCGTGCGCTTTTCCGAAGACTCGTTCGGCATGGATGTGGCCGACGACAGCATCACCCCGTGCAGCGAGTTCGTCTGGCGCGCCGATGGCGACCAGCGCATGGCATTGTGCCGCGAGCGCCTGGCGCTGCTGTTTGGCCAGCATGTGGATGATCGGCTGAATATCGGCGAGCCCCTGCGACTGTATCTCAAGCGTACCGACCTGCCGGAAATTGTCGCCGAACGTACCGTGCTTTAGGCGGCCTCAAGAAGCATCGTGGCGCTGCCCGCTGTCGGCCAGCAGCGCCTCGAAGCCTTCGCGGTCCACCGGCCTGCTCAGGTAAAAGCCCTGTACCTCGTGGCAGCGTTCCTTGCCCAGCGCGCGCAGTTGCTGTTCAGTCTCGACGCCCTCGGCAGTCACGGTCAGGCCCATGGCCTTGCCCAGGTTGATGATCGCCTGCACCACGGCGCGGTCGTTGCCGCTCTGGTTGGTCAGCCCGGCAATGAAGCGTTTGTCGATCTTGATGCTGTCGAACGGGTAGGTGCGCAAGTAACCCAATGACGAATAGCCGGTGCCGAAGTCGTCCATGTTCAGGCGCACCCCCAGCTCCTTGAGTGCGAGCATGGTGCCCAGGGCGCCTTCTATGTCGTTGAGCATGACGTTTTCGGTGATTTCCAGCTCCAGACGCTGGGCCGGGAAGCCGGTTTCCAGCAGCACCTCGCGCACATCGGCCACCACGTCGCTGCGCAAGAACTGCGCAGGCGACAGGTTGACCGACACCAGCAGGTGCTCAGGCCACTGCTGCGCGGTGCGGCAGGCCTCCAGCAGTACCCAGCGGCCGAGGGCGACGATCAGGTCGCTCTGTTCGGCGAGCGGTATGAAGGTGTCTGGCCCCAGCAGGCCCTCTTGCGGGTGTTGCCAGCGCAGCAGCGCCTCGACCGACACGATGTGCAAATCGTCGAGGCGGTAGCGGGGTTGGTAGTGCAGCACGAACTCCTGCTGCTGGACCGCCCGGCGCAGGTCGTTTTCCAGTTGCCGGCGGTACTGGATCTGCTGGCTCATTTCGGGGGAGAAGTAGCGCCAGGTGTGCTTGCCGTCGGCCTTGGCCTGGTACAGGGCAATGTCGGCGCAGCGGATCAGCTCGCCGGCGTCGAAACCCTGGGCGCGGCTTTGGGCGATGCCGAGGCTGGCGCCGATGTGCAACTGGTGCTCCTCGAACACGATGGGTTGCTGCAGCAGGTCGATCAGGCGTGCGCAGAAGCGGTCGATTTCGCTGCGGTTGTCCAACCCTTGCAGCACCAGCACGAACTCATCGCCGCCCAGGCGTGCCACCAGGTCGCCGTCGCGGGTGCTGTCGCGCAGGCGCGTGGCGACCTCCTGCAGCACCGCGTCGCCGGCGGCGTGGCCAAGTGAGTCATTGATCGGCTTGAAACTGTCGAGGTCGAGCAGCAGCAAGGCCAGCGGCGGGGCGTCGCTGCCGCGCAACAGCAGTTGCTCCAGGTGGCGGGAGAGCTTGTTGCGGTTGGCAAGGCCGGTGAGCGCGTCGTGCATCGACAGGTGCTGGATACGGGCATGGGCGTCGACTTCGTCGGTGATGTCGCTGGCGGTGCCGCGAAAGCCGGCAAGCTTGCCGTCGAACAGGATCGAACGTGCGGAAATGCGGCAGTAGCGGTGCTCGCCGTTGTGGTCGCGGTAGGCGCAGCGCAGGTTGGCCAACTGCTGCGGGTCGCTGTCGACCTGGGCATCGAGCCAGGGCAGCAGGGGGGTGGTGTCGCAGGCCAGCAGTTGGTTGAGCGGTTGGCCGAGCCATTCGTCGACCCGGTAGCCGGTGACCTTGGCGAAGCGTTGCGACAGGTAAGTGAGGCGGTGATGGCGGTCGGTTTCCCAGATCCAGTCGGACGCCGCCTCGGCCACGGCGCGAAAACGCTGTTCGCTGGCCTCCAGCGCCTGGTTGCTCTGCTGCAGGCGCAGCAGGCTCTGGTCGATGGCGTGGGAACTGCGCAGCGCGTGGCGGAACAGGTACAGCATCACCAAGCCGAGCAGCAGCAACACCCCAAGCAAGGGGGGCAGTACCGCCCAGAGCAGTTGGTGGCCGGGCTGCGGGCTGTTCCAGGCCAGGTGGAAGCCGGTATCGCCCAGCTCGATATAAGGTTGCCGGGTCTTGGCGCTGCTGTCCTCCTCCAGGCGCATACCCTTGAGCCCGGCGCCTTCGCCGAGGCGGGCCAGCTTGTCGGCGGTCAGCTGGTCGACGAACAGCATGACCGGGGCGTTGCGCACCTCGCCGTCGAGTACATCCGTGTCGGGACGTACAGCCGCGGCGCTGAGCACCGCAGGCCAATCGTTGAAGCGCACGAAGTGGGTGACCTGCTCGCGCGCCGGTGCCGCTTTGCGGGCCTGGGCAATGATCGGCGCCAGGTCGCTGCCGATAAAGGCGGTGGCAGGCGATTCGCTGGGTTTGCCTTTGAACAGGGCGTAGCTGGTGCCAGTGTCGGTGACCACGAACACGCCCTCGTAGCCGCTGGCGCTGTACAACGATTCGCCGACGTTTTTTTCCTCATATGCCCACTGCCAGTCTGCCTGGCTGTTCAGGTGTTCGTAGGCGGCGTCCCAGACCGCGTAGCTGGAGAGGAACTGGCGCGAGGCCAACAGCCGTTGCTGCAGTGCCTGGTTGGCCTGGAAACTGCTAGTTTGCTGCGCTTGCTGGTCGAGGGTGGCAGCGATGTTGAACAGGGCGCCGAGGGCGATCAGGCAGCCCAGACCGAACAGGGCGCAGAAACCGCCAATCAGTCGGTGTACCTGCAGGTTGGAGGTGTGGCGTGGGGCGGGACGGTCTGCATTCCTGTGCATGTGCGGGCGGCTCCTTGTACTACGCCTCCCGCCCTGGGCCTGGGGGAAGGTCTACTCAGGATAGGCCAGCCTGAGCGTGGAGGCCTCGCCGCGGGCCAGATTCACCTGATCACGGCCCTGGTGCTTGGCACTGTAGAGGGCTTTGTCGGCCACCAGCAGCCAGTCTTCGGCACTGGCAAGGCCTGGGCGAAAGGCTGCCAGGCCGATGCTCAGGCTGATGCGCAGGCCCGGCAGTTGCGGGTTGCGGTAGGCGGCGACACGCTCGCGCAGGCGCTCCATGGCCTGGCAGGCCTGAGCTTCGTGGGTGTCGGGGAAAATCAGGCAGAACTCGTCGCCACCGTAGCGCCCTGCCTTGTCGTGTTCGCGCAGGCTGCGCTGCAGTTCGTGACTGAGCTGGCGCAGCACGCAGTCGCCGACCACGTGGCCGTAGGTGTCGTTGATGGCCTTGAAGTGGTCGATATCGATCAGGGCGATGACTGCCGGCAACTGTTGCTGCTGGCTGAGCTGGAACTTGTGCTGCAGCAGGTCCTTCCAGGAGCCGTGGTTGAGCAGGCCGGTGAGGCTGTCGGTGCGGCTCAGCGTGCTGAGCTGGCGCTTGTGGTCGGCCAGCTGGATCGCCAGCTGGTAGCACACCCAGCCCAGGGCCAGAGGGTAGAGGGTGAGCATCGGCAGGCTGGCATAGACTTGCGCCATGCTGGTGTGCAGTTGCAGGCCGGGGCCGAGCAGGGCCATCGAAAGCAGCATGCCGGCCAGTTGCGCGAGCATGCCGCGAATGACCATGGGCTTGCCGCCGGCGGCGACGTTGTTCATGGTCACCATCGACAGGATGGTCAGGCTCGGCAGCGGGTTGAAATGCATGGTCGCCGCCCAGAAGCCTGCGGCTACCGAATCCAGTTGCAGGTTACGCAGCTCGGCCTGGTAGGGTCTTGCCGAGCGGCGCGCCCAGTGGTAGGCCACGTGCGGCCAGGCCAGGCCGTTGAACAGCATCAGCAGCCATACCCAGTGGGGCTGTTGCAGGGGGGCCACCGCCGCAGCGGCGGCGATCAAGCCGATAGCCTTGCCGATGATGCGGGGGCGGTAGATACGGCGGACAAACGAGAGTCCCTTGCCGCTGCTGGTGTCCGTCATGGTCGTCCATTCTTTCGTGAGGCGCCGTTTATCGCATAAGTTGCATGAATATTGTTGAACATTCATTCATCGGCGAAAAATGGCCTTACAAGCCAATTCACGGTTGATGCAGTACCTCTGGAGTAACATGAAGCCTTTCTTCCTGTTCGGAGTGCTCTTGCTCATGGCCCCCATGGCTACCCCTGCTGGCGAGCCGGCGCCCCACCGCGACGGGCGTTTCCACAACCAGGTCGAGCTGCCCAAGGATGGGGTGCTTAAAAAGTTGCGCATCGGCCTCAAGTACCTTTTGCTGCGCAAACCACCCGAAACGCGACCGGGTACGGCATTGGCGCTGCAGCCGATGACCCGCCAGCAGGTGCTCGATTCGCCCGACCACAGCCTGTGGCGGTTGGGGCATTCCACCGTGCTGCTGAAGCTGCGCGGGCGCTTCTTCATTACCGACCCGGTGTTCGCCGAGCGGGCATCACCTGTGCAGTGGGCCGGGCCGTTGCGCTTCCATGCGCCGCCGTTGTCGCTCGATGACTTGCCGCCGCTGGCTGCGGTGATTCTTTCCCACGACCATTTCGACCACCTTGACGAGCAGGCCATCCGTCGCCTGGCGCCGCGTACCGAGCATTTTTTGGCGCCGCTTGGGGTAGGGGACCTGCTGGTGGAATGGGGCGTGCCGGCGGCGAAGGTGCAGCAACTGGACTGGTGGCAGGAGGCCGAGGTGGCAGGCGTGCGCTTTGTAGCCACGCCGGCGCAGCACTTCTCTGGTCGCGGGCTGTTCGACAGCAACCGCCGGTTGTGGACGTCCTGGGTGATGATCGATGAAGGCCTGCGGGTGTTCTTCAGTGGTGATACCGGGTATTTCGAAGGCTTTCGCGAAATCGGCGAGCGTTTCGGGCCTTTTGACCTGACCCTGATGGAAACCGGTGCCTACAACCTGGCCTGGCCCAGCGTGCACATGCAGCCCGAGCAGAGCCTGCAGGCGCACCTGGATTTACGCGGGCGCTGGATGCTGCCGATCCACAACGGTACCTTCGACCTGTCCATGCACAGCTGGCAGGAGCCGTTCGAGCGCATTCTTGCGTTGGCCGAGGCCGCGCAGGTGCAACTGTGCACGCCACACATGGGCGAGCGTGTCAGCCTCGACTCGCCGCACGCCGGGCAGAACTGGTGGCGGCCCAAGGCTGCGCCGCGTCATGGCCGGGCAGCCGAGCGGGCGGTGGCGGCGCGTTAGTCGTCCTTTAATAGCTGGGAGGGAGGCTTGCCGCTGTCGCTGCGTACCTGGGCGTGGCTGATCAGGGCAAAGATGAAGCTGCCGCCAATGATGTTGCCAGCCAGGGTCGGCAGGGCGAAGTCGAGCCAGAAAGCCCCCCAGGTCTCGTCGCCGGCCCACACCAGGTAAGACACCTCCAGTGAGCCCACTACTATATGAGTGAAGTCGCCCAGGGCCATCAGGTAGGTGATCAGCAGGATGATCCAGATCTTGGCGTGCTCCATCGACGGGATCATCCAGACCATGGTGGCGATCATCCAGCCCGAGACGATGCCTTTGGCGAACATCTGGCTGATGTCGTTCTCCATCACCTTTCGGCCAACCTCGAGGAAGGCGATGTCGGTCTTGCTGTCGAAGATCGGCAGCTCGAGCATCACCCAGGCCACCAGCAAGGTCCCAGCCAAGTTGCCCAGCAATACGATGCCCCAAAGCCGTAGCAGGCGGCCGAGGTTGGCCAGGGTCGGGGTGGTCATTACCGGCAACACGGCGGTGAGGGTGTT